>DASUHV010000190.1:0-6160 GCA_036273355.1 Gaiellales bacterium | reverse complement strand
GGTACCGTCGAGAGCATGCACTTCCCTCGAAAGGAGACGGATATGAACACGCAACAGCCGGCAAAGCGCCTGTCCGCCGCGGCGGCTCTGCCCCTGGCGATCATCATCGAGGCCGGGGCGATTGCGGTCAACGTCGGCGGCGTGGTCACCGCGACGCTCGCGTTCCTGCTGTGCTTCGGCGTCTGCCACCAGATCCGGCTTGCGCGGTGGCGGCGCCACCGCACCGCGTAGCCGGCGACTACTCGACGGTGACGGTCTTCGCCAGGTTGCGCGGCTTGTCGATGTCGAGCCCGCGCCGCTTTGCGATCGCGTAGGCAAGCTGCTGCAGCGGCAGGATCGCCAGCGCCGCCTGCAGCTCCGGCTCGGTCCGCGGCAGGTACAGCACGTGCTCGGCCAGCTCCTCGATGCGAGTGTTGCCCTCGGTGGCGACGGCAATCACGTGCGCGCCGCGGGCGCGCACCTCCTGGATGTTCGACAGCACCTTGTCGTACACGTGGTTGTCGGTCGCGATCACCACCACCGGCGTGGAGTCGTCCAGCAGCGCGATCGGCCCGTGCTTCATCTCGCCGGCCGCGTACGCGTCGGTGGGGATGTAGGAGATCTCCTTCAGCTTGAGCGCGCCCTCGAGCGCGATCGGCAGCCCGATGTAGCGCCCCAGGTAGAGGAAGAACTCGCTCTCCCAGAACCTGTCCGCGATCGGCTCCACCAGGTTGCCGCGGTCCAGCGTCTGCTGCGCCAGCTCCGGCAACGCACGCACCTGCGCCAGCAGCGTCTCGGCCCGTGTCGCGTCGATCGTGCCACGCACGATCCCCAGCTTCAGCGCCAGCAGGTACATCAACACCACCTGGCTGGTGAACGTCTTGGACGCCGCCACCCCGACCTCGAGCCCGGCCCGCGTGTACAGCACCGAGTCGCAGTCGCGCGTTGCCTGGCTGCCCATCACGTTCGTGACCGCGAGCACGTGCGCGCCGTGTGCGCGCGCTTCCTTCATGGCGGCGATCGTGTCGATCGTCTCACCGGACTGCGAGACCGCGATCACCAGCGTCCGCTCGTCGATCACCGGCCGCCGGTATCGCCACTCGCTGGCGATGTCCGACTCACTCGGGATCCGCGCCCACTCCTCGAGCAGATAGCGACCGATCAGCCCGGCGTGGTACGCCGTCCCGCAGGCCAGGATCACCACCCGTGACAGCTCCCGGATCTGCTGCTCGTCCAGGTTGAGACCGTCCAGCTGCAGCTCGCCGTGGTAGAGCCGCTCGCCGATCGTCTCGGCGATCGCGTCCGGCTGCTCGTGGATCTCCTTCAGCATGAAGGTCTCGTAGCCCTGCTTCTCGGCGGCCGACTCGTCCCAGTCCACGTGCTCGATCGGCCGCTCGATCACGGCGCCCTCGCCCGTCAGGAAGGTTGCGCCCTCGGGCGTCGCCACCACGATCTCGTCGTCCAGCACGTACTGCACCCGGCGCGTCTCGCTCATGAAGGCCGGGATCGCCGACGCCATGAACGTCTCCCCGTCCCCCACACCCACCACCAGCGGGCACTGCCGGCGCGCCGCCAGGATCTCGTTGGGGTGGTCGCGGTGTATCACCGCGAAGGCGAAGTGCCCGTGCAGCTCGTTGTAGGCCAGCCGCACCGCCTCGACCAGGTCACCGTCGTAGTGCTCCTCGACCAGGTGGCTGATCACCTCACTGTCGGTGTCCGTGTGGAACTCGTGGCCCTGCTCCAGCAACCGCGTTCGCAGCTGGACGTAGTTCTCGATGATGCCGTTGTGCACCGCGGTCACGCCCGAGCCTTCGCAGGCCTCGATTGGGTGCGCGTTCGACTCGGTCACCCCGCCGTGCGTCGCCCAGCGCGTGTGCGCCAGCCCCAGCGTCGCCGGGTGGCTGCCGTTACCGACTGCGTCGCGCAGCATCTGCACCCGCCCAACCCGGCGCGTCACATCGATGCTGCCGTTGACCAGGGCGATGCCAGCCGAGTCGTACCCGCGGTACTCGAGCCGCTCAAGACCGGTCAGCAACAGCTCCTTGCACTCCCGGTCACCCACGTATCCGACGATTCCACACATACGGAGAGGTTACGCTCCGATCTCGGTTTCGACGAGGCCCGCGAGATACCCGCAGATGCGCTCGCATTCGGCCTCATCCTCGGCTTCCACCATGACCCGCACCAGCGGCTCCGTGCCGGACGCGCGGAGGACGATCCGACCGTCGTTCCCCAGTTTCTCGCTCAGAGCGTCCACCTCCTCCCAGATGCGGTTCGCGGACGGTAGCAGGGATCGATCGGCCGGCACGGCCACGAGCCGTTGCGGGAACGGCCGCAGCATGTCGTTCGCCTGGGCGGCGCTCAAGCCCAGCCGGTGCAGCGACGCCAGCAGCATCAGCGCCGTCGCCAAACCGTCGCCGGTCGTATGGTGCGCCAGGTCGACGACGTGCCCCGACTGCTCGCCGCCGAGCGTCGCGCCGGTCTGCAGCATCCGCTCCAGCACGTAGCGGTCGCCCACGTCGGTGACCTCGACGGCGATGTCGTTGCCGTGCATCAGCCGGTGGAACCCGAGGTTGGTCATCGAGGTCACGACCACCGTGTCGACCGCCAGCAGACCGCGGCGGTGCAGGTCGATCGCAAGCACCGCCAGGATCACGTCTCCGTTGACCGGTCGGCCGCGATCGTCCACGACCAGGCAGCGGTCGGCGTCGCCGTCAAACGCGATGCCCAGGTCGAGGCCGTGGTCGGCCACCAGCGCCGCGATCGCCTCGAGGTGCGTCGAGCCGACGCCGGCGTTGATGTTGCGGCCGTCGGGCTGGCAGCCGATCCGGTCGACGCGCTCGCCCAGCAGCTCGAAGAGCGCCGGCCCGCAGTTCCAGGCGGCGCCGTTGGCGCAGTCGATGCCGATCGAGAACCCGGGCTGCACGCCCGCGCCGTAGGTGGCCGCCAGCCAGGCGATGTAGCGCCCGCCCGCGTCCGCCAGCTGCTCCGCATGGCCCCGGCCCTCGCCCGCGTCGTCGTTCATCAGCCGCTCGATCTCGGCCTCGTCCTGGTCGGCCAGCTTGCGGCCGTCACCGCCCAGGAACTTGATGCCGTTGTCCTGGAACGGGTTGTGCGACGCCGAGATCACGCAGCCCAGCGCGGCGCCGGTCTCACGCGCCAGCACGGCCACGCCCGGCGTCGGGATCACGCCCGCGCTGACGGCGACCGCACCCGCCGCCACAACGCCCTCGATCAGCGCCGCCTCCAGCGCCACACCCGACTCGCGGGTGTCGCGCCCGATCAGGATCGAGCGACCGGGCCCCGCGAAGCGACCGGCGGCGGCGCCTAGGTCATGCGCAAGGGACTCTGTCAGGTCGACGCCCGCCTGGCCGCGGACACCGTCCGTGCCGAACAACTTGCGCACGTACGCCAAACCCGGCGTCGGCTAGCGCTTCGAGAACTGTGGCCGCTTGCGCGCCTTCTTCAGGCCCGCCTTCTTGCGCTCGACCTGGCGGGCGTCCCGCGTCAGGAAGCCCGACTTCTTCAGCTCGGGGCGCAGCGCCTCGTCCGCCTCGATCAGCGCACGCGAGATCCCGTGGCGGAGCGCTCCGGCCTGGCCGGCAATGCCGCCGCCCACGATCCGAGCGCGCACGTCGAAGCTGGCCTCGGTGCCGCTCACCCGCAGCGGGGCCATTGCCACGGACTGCAAAGTCGGCCGCGGGAAGTACTCGGCCAGGGCCTTGCCGTTGACGACGACCTGACCGGAACCCGGCACCAGCACGACGCGGGCGACCGAGGTCTTTCGCTTGCCGGTGGCGCGGTATACGACTGCGGTTGTGGCCACTACGAGCTCTCCTTCAACGGTGCGGGATTCTGGGCGGCGTGGGGATGCTCCGGGCCGGCGTAGACCTTCAGCTTGCGCAGCTGCGCAGCGGCCAGCTTGTTCTTCGGCAGCATGCCCTTGACGGCCTTGCGAATGACCTCTTCGGGCCGGCGGGCCAGCTGCTCGGCCAGGGTCCGCTCACGCAGTCCGCCCGGATAGCCGCTGTGCCGGTAGTAGATCTTCTGGTCGAGCTTCTTGCCGGTCACGCGCACCTTCTCGGCGTTGACGACGATCACGAAGTCGCCGGTGTCGACATGCGGCGTGTAGGCCGGCTTGTTCTTGCCGCGCAGGGTGTCCGCGATCTCGGTCGCCAGCCGGCCCAGGATCTGGCCGTCGGCGTCGACCAGGCGCCAGGCCTGCTCGATCTCGCGTGGTTTAGCGGTGTAGGTCTTCATCGATCCTCGGGCGTGAAGCGGACAGGCCACCACGGGCATGCAGCGGCCCGGGCGGCGCAAACAGCGTCGAATGCTAGCTCAGATCGCCGCCACGCGGAGTCGCACCGTGGGCTTGGCGCCGGCCGGAGCGATGGTGGCGACGGCGGCGTCGACCACCCGCGGGTCGAACTGGATGCCCGCAGCACGCTGCAGCTCGGCGATGGCCTGGTCGTGGTCGAGCGGCAGGCGCCCCGGCCGGCCACGCCTGATCGCTCGGTAGGCGGCGCACACCGCCACGATCCGGGAGCTGAGTGGGATCTCCTCGCCGGCGAAGCCATGCGGGTATCCGCCGCCGTCCCAGTGTTCGCGAATCGCGCCAACGCCGGCAACTGCCGGCCGCAGGTAGGGCATCCGCGACAGCATCCGCTGGCCGATCAGGGTATGGCGCTGGACCACGGCCCACTCGACCGGCGTCAGCGGCTCGACCTTGTCGTGGAGGGCGCCCGGGATGTGCGACCGGCCGGCCTCGTGCACCAGCGCCACCAGCCGCACCTCGCGGAGCTCATCCTCGTCCAGCAGCAGGCGTTCGCCGATCGCCTCTGCCAGGGCCGGCAGCTCGAGGTCGGCGGCGCCGATCTCGAGGGCCTCGGCCGCGGCCTGCTGAAACCGGAGCCGTTCGTCGCCGTCGCACCGCAGGGCGTCATCGAGCAGCGCCGCCGCCTGGCTCACCAACCGCATGGAGCGGCGAATCTCTGCGCGGCCGTAGGGCTGCGTGCGGATCTCCGACCAGACCTCGACCAGGTACGGGCCACCAGGCCCGTCCATGCGCATCACGAGTCCGGCGCCGGGGTCGCCGACCCAGGTCGTGTACCGGCGGCCCTGCTCGAGCACCGCGCGCGATGCCGGATTCGGGCCGGCCGGAAGCTCGGCGGCCGGCGCCAGCCAGCGCTGCGGGGTGCGCGTGAATCCCGCCAGGTCGACGAGCACGCCTCGCTCGGCATCGACCTTCGAGACCAGGCAGTCGGACGCATGCAAATCGTCGGCCAGTGCCTCGCACAGGTGCGAGCAGAGCTCACGGGTGCCGACTCCGCCCTCGAGACGGCGACGCTCTCGTGTCAAGACCGGCAGCACCGCTGCATGGTCGCTTCCCGCGGCGGCGGCCGCCATCCCCGATTTGTGGTGGTCGGCATCACCGGCCGGCCGTATCTATGCGCTTGCGCGCTCAATGGATAAGCTTCGGGGATGCGAGACATGCTGGACGACGCCGCCGAAGTGAGCGGCCAAGGGGAACGGGTGGCGGTGGCGATGGTCGTCGACACCCGGCGCTCGGCTCCGCGCCCGCTGGGCTCGAGGCTGTTCGTGACGGAGTCCGGAGAGATGCGCGGATCGGTCTCGGGCGGATGCGTGGAGAGCGATGTGGTGCTGCGCGCGCAGGAGGTGCTGCGCGACGGCACGCCGGCGCTCGTCCAGTACGGAATCACCGACGACGACGCGTTCGACGTGGGCCTGCCCTGCGGTGGTGAGATCGAGGTGTTCATCGCCCCGTTCGATGCCGACGAGGTGGCGCGCGTGCAGCAGGCGGTCGAGGACGGCGAGCGTCTGTCGGTCACGACGGTGCTGTCCGGCCCGGACGCGGGCACCAAGACGTACGGCGAAGGCGATGCCCATTCGGCAGCGGTGCGGGAGACGCCGGAGATCTTCGTGGAGCACTACGCGCCCGCACCGGTGATGATGATCTTCGGCGCCGTGGACACGGCGCAGGCGCTGTGCCGGGCGGCCAAGCAGGTGGGGTTTCACACGATCGTGTCGGACGCCCGCGCGAAGTTCGCACGAGCCGAGCGGCTGCCCGATGCCGACGAGATCGTGGTGGGGTGGCCGGCAATCGCGTATGAGCTGCACCCGCCCGACGAGGCCACCTACGTCGTGGTGCTGACGCACGACG
>DASUHV010000189.1:0-3918 GCA_036273355.1 Gaiellales bacterium | reverse complement strand
AGGCCGACGCCGGTGTTGCCGGAGGTCGGCTCGACGATGGTGCCGCCGGGGCGCAGCTTTCCCTCGCGCTCGGCGGCCTCGATCATGCGCAGCCCGATCCGGTCCTTGACCGACCCGCCCGGGTTCAGGTACTCGAGCTTGGCCAGCACCGTCGGCGCCAGCCCCTCGGTGATCCGCTGCAGGCGCACGACCGGCGTGTTACCGACCAGGTCGAGCACGGTGGGATAGCTGCGCGGCATCGGCGGGACTGTAATCGGATCGGGCTGGTTGGTGTCGGCTGCGGGCAGTAGGCTGCCGCGGATGAACGACGCCGAGGAAGCTCCCGACCGCCGTCTGCACCCGGTCGTCTACTGGCTGATCGTGCTCGCGATCGCCGTCGCCCTGGGGGTGTCCGCGCCGGCCTTCTTCCTGCTCGGCTTCTGGGAGATGGCGCCGCTGGTGCTGTTCGCGACCTGGCTCGCGCCCAAGCTGACCCGCGGCCATCTGTGAGCTGGGCGGCTCACGACCTCGAGCCATACCTGTTCCGCGCCAAGCTCGGCGCGCGCATCAGCCTCGTCTGGTGTCTGATCGGCTCCTACTCGCCGGACCTGCTGACCAAGTGGGCGGTGTACGGGTTCGGGTTCTCCCACCACGACGCGATCCTGTCCGACCCCGTGCAGTTCCACCGCGGCTGGCCGGGCGCGGGGTTCACGCACACGCCGTTCTGGGGATTCGCGGTGACGGGGGTGATCCTGCTCCTGACCAAGAACCGCACCTGGGCGTTCTCGTACCTGCTCGGCGCGATCGCCCACGTCCTGTCCGACTCGCTGGACTCCGTGGGCGTGATGATGCTGTTTCCGTTCTCGACCTGGCACATGCACTTCGGGCTCTGGGAGTACGTCGGCGAGGCCGGCCGCGCCAAGGACGCGGTTGCCTACTACACGTCGCTGGGTGGCGTCTGGGACGCGTTCTGGGCGCTCTGGCTGCTGCGGTACTGGCGCATGTTCACGATCACCTACTTCCGCGACGAGCTGTACCCCAGCGACCCGTTCTGGTCGTGGATGCACCGCTTCACCGGTGAGACCGTGATGCTGACCGTCTACCGCACCAGCGCCTTCTTCGGCTACGCCTCGATCATCGGCTGGTACATCTGGGTGCTGGCCATCAACGACTTCCACCCGCACCTGGACTGGTCGTTCGGCGCGCCGCACTGGGCACCGCGGCAGGGGCCGCGCTAGGCGAGGCGCGCGAGGACGGCGCCGGAGCCGTCCACGGTCACGGCCGTGGGCACCACGCCCACGCCGTACTTGCGGGCCAGCTGGGGCTGGCTGCGCACGTCGACGGTGACCACGGTGCGGCCCTCGTCGCGCAGCTCGCGCTCCAGCCGGTGGCAGTCGGAGCAGAGCGGGTGGGTGAACTGCACGACCGTGTTGGGGGCGAGCGCGTCGCCGAAGTCCGACAGCTCGATCCGCTCGATGTGGCCGTGCCCGCGCCCGAGGCCGCGCACGCGCGCCGCCAGCTTGTAGATCTGGCAGCCGGTGCAGAACCCGGTGGCCGCCGACAGCAGCGCCAGCGCCGCCACCAGCAGGCCCAGCACGGCGCCCAAGAGCGGCAGCCCAGCCAGGTAGGCGATCGCGGCCGGCGTCAGCACGGCCACGCCCATCAGGTTTGCGAACCGCGGCGGTCGTGAGTCCTCCAGCGGGCCCTCGCCGATGCGCGGCTGCAGCAGCTCGAAGTACGCGACGCAGGCGAGACACCAGCGGCGTCCCAGCGTCAGCCCCAGCGCCAGCTGGGCCGCCACCAGCGCCAGCAGCCACCACTCACCGGTGATCACGCCGGCCAGCGCGACCAGGCCGACGACGGTCTGGTTGGCCCGCGGCGCGCGGGCGTCGATCACGTCCAGGTCGCGGTAGGGGTCGGCGGTGCGGTACGAGCGGTCAGCCATGGTTTGGATCCAGAAGGGTAGCGAAGCAGGCGTCGCCGGCGATGCCCGCCGGCTGTTCTCAGGAGCCTGCCCGACAGTGGCAGCCTCCGTCCAAGAATGCGCCGAGCCCTCTCGCCGGCGAGCAGAGAGGCGCCCGCCTGCCTAGACGCCGACCACGGCGTCGCGCTCGACCAGCGCGGCGTAGCGGCCGCCCAGCGCGACCAGGTCCTCGTGGGTGCCGCGCTCGATCACGCGGCCCTCGTCCAGCATCAGGATCATGTCCGAGTCGCGGATCGTCGACAGCCGGTGTGCGATGGCGATCGTGGTGCGGCCCCGCGACAGCTGCTCCAGCGCCTCCTGCACGGCCCGCTCCGTCTCCACGTCAAGCGCGCTCGTGGCCTCGTCCAGCACCATCACCGGTGGGTCGCGCAGCACCGCTCGGGCGATCGCCAGGCGCTGCTTCTCCCCGCCCGAGAAGCGGTAGCCGCGCTCGCCGACCACGGTGTCGTACCCCTCCGGCAGCGACGCCAGGTGGTCGTGGATCTGAGCCGCGCGCGCCGCCTGCTCGAGCTCCTCGTCGGTCGCGGACGGCTTCGCGAAGCGCAGGTTGTCGCGCACCGTGCCGTGGAACAGGTAGGTCTCCTGCGACACCACCCCGATGGTGCCGCGCAGCGCGTCGAAGCAGAGATCGCGGACGTCGACGCCGTCGATCAGGACGGCGCCCTCGGTCACGTCGTAGAGGCGGGCGGTGAGATAGCCGAGCGTCGTCTTGCCGGCCCCGGTCTCGCCCACGATCGCCACGCGGCTGCCCGCGGGCGCGACGAAGTTGATGTCGCGCAGGGTGGGCCCGCCGGCCTCGTCGTAGTGGAACCCGACGTTGCGGAACTCGACCTCGCCGGCCGCTCGGGCCGGGTCGAACGGCACCGGGTTGGCCGGCTCCTCGATCTCGACCGGCAGGTCGAGGTACTCGAACACCCGGTCGAACAGCGCCGTCGAGGTCTGCAGGTCGGCCTGCACGTTCAGCAGCGAGCCGATCGGGAACAGCAGGCGCGTCTGCAGCGTCGTGAACGCCACCCGCGTGCCGATCGAGACGACGGTGCCGCCGCTCGCCATCCCGTAGCCGGCGATGCCGTACATCAGCGCGGGCATGATCGCGAAGGTGGCCTGGATCGTCGCCATCATCCAGCGCCCGGCCATGCGCTGCCGCAGCTCCAGGTCGGCCAGGCGCCGGCTCTCGTCGGAGAAGCGCCGGGTGAGGTCGCCGGTCTGGCCCATGGTCTTTGCCAGCAGCACGCCCGACACCGACAGCGACTCCTCGACCAGCGTCGAGATGTCGGCCAGAGAGCCCTGCATGGTCGTGGCCAGCGCCTTGCGGACGCGGCCCACGCGCCGGGTCATCCAGACGAACAGCGGCAGGATCGCGAACGAGGCCAGCGTCAGGCGCCAGTCCAGCACCGCCATCGCGACGGTGGTGGCCAGCACCGTCGTCACGTTCGAGACGATCGAGGTGGCGGTGGTGGTGACGACGGTCTGCACGCCGCCGATGTCGTTGGCGATCCGCGACTGCACCTCGCCGGTGCGGGTGCGCGTGAAGAACGCCAGCGACAGGCGCTGCAGGTGGGTGTAGACCGAGGCCCGCAGGTCGTGCATCACCTGCTGGCCGATCAGGTTCGACTGCCACGTCTGGGCGACGCCGATCACGCCCGTCACGATCGGGATCGCCACCATCCCGCCCACCAGCAGCGTCAGCGTGCGGGTGTCGAGGTTGCTGCCTTGCGAGAGCACGTTGTCGAGCAGGTCGCGGAGCAGGAACGGCGAGATCAGGCTGATCCCGGCCGAGATCACGATCATCGCCAGGAGGCCGGACAGCCGAACCCGGTACGGATAGAACAGGCGCAGGATCCGGCGCGTCTGGGTGGGCTTGGCCGCCTCGGTCACAGGCCCGGCTCGAGCGCACGGTTCAGGATCTCGCGCAGCGCGCGCTGGTCGGTGGCCGACAGCCGTGCGATCGGCTC
>DASUHV010000188.1:0-4431 GCA_036273355.1 Gaiellales bacterium | reverse complement strand
CAGGCGTCCGGCGCAGGCGGGGCGGTTCACCTCCAGCGTCTCGGCCAGCACCAGCCCGACCGTGAGGCCGTGCGGCAGCCCCAGGGTCGATCCGATCGCGTGGCCGAGCGCGTGGTCGGCGCCGGAGTCGGACAGGTTCATCGCCAGGCCGGCCATCATGCTGCCCAGGCTCAGCTCGGTGCGGGCGTCGACGTCGGAGCCGTCGGCCACCGACCGCTCCAGGCCGGCCGCGACGTGGCGACAGGCCTCGAGGCCGACGGCGAGCGACATCGGGTTGCCGTTCGAGACGATCGCGCCGCCGATCGCCTGGGCCAGGGCGTCGGCACCGGTGTAGGCGGTCGGCTCGGGCGGCAGCCCCAGTGTCAGCAGGGGGTCGACCAGCGCATCCTGGGCGCGCATCAGCGGATGCGCCACCCCCAGCTTGCGTCCCTGCACGGGGTCGACCACCACCGATCCGCCGGACACCTCGCTGCCGGTGCCGGACGTGGTCGGCACCGCGATCAGGTCGACGGCCGGGACCGAAATGGCCGCCTCGCCCGTCAGGAACGCCTCGATCGGCCGGCCCTGGCCGGCCACCAGCCTCGCCGCCTTGGCCAGGTCGATGGCCGAGCCGCCGCCCACCGCCACGAGCACCTGCGGCCGCTCGGCCACGACCCGTGCCGCGGCGTCGGCGACGAGCTCCGGCGTCGGCTCGCCGGGCTGCTTCTCGTACAGCGGCAGGCCGGCCACCGCCGCGGCGACGGCGTCGATCGCGAGCACCGGCGGCTCGGACACCACCAGCGCGCGGCGACCGCCGATCACCTCGGCCAGCGCGCCGACGACGCCCGGGCCGAACCTGATCCGCACCGGCAGCTGGGCGTTGAAGGGCTCGATCACCGCGCGAGCCTACCGTGCCGCGCGGCACGACTCACCCCTGTGGGGGAGATGGGTTCGCACCCGTTCGGCAGATAACTACAACCATGTGGCCATGGCAGACACGCCAATACCGACCGCTGTCCGGCCTCGGAGTCATCTCGCTGTGCATCACGCTGCTGTACATGGTCTACGCCACGCACGGCCACACCCAGCCCCAGCCGACCGACCCGCTGGCCGTCAGCAGCGCCGTCGAGTCGCAGCTACGTGGAGCCCAGACCGTCGCCTACGCCCCAACCGGCAGGGCAAGCGGCATCGTCCAGCAGGCAATGTGCGAGACCGACCAGGCTGTCACCACGGAACTTACCTGCACCATTCTCTTCAACGACCAGACCGGCGCCTACACGATCACCGTGATCACCGACACGCAAGGTGACTGGCACCAGCTCTGCGAACCCGGCGACCAACAGGCCGGGCAACTGTGTCGCGAAACAGCGACGCCATAAGCGCCTAATCGCCGGCCGCCACGGTCGCAGCCCTGTCTTGACATTGTTGTGAGTGACTGCTAACTTAGTTCCATGGCCGCCACCACCACCCGCCAGACCGCAGACCAGCGCCGCGACACCGTGCTCGACGCGGCCATGATCGAGTTCGGCCTGAAGGGCCTGCACGGCGCCTCCACCGACGACATCGCCCGGCGCGCCGGCATCTCCCAGCCCTACCTGTTCCGGCTGTTCCGGACCAAGCGCGAGCTGTTCCTGGCGTCGGTGGAACGCTGCTTCCGGCGCACCGAGCAGACGTTCCGCGACGCCGTCGACGGCGACACGCCGGAGCAGCGCCTGCAGAGCATGGGCATGGCCTACTGCGGGCTCCTGGCCGACCGGCCCAAGCTGATGATGCAGATGCAGGCGTACGCGGCCTGCGACGACGCGGACGTGCGCGACACCGTGCGGCGCTGCTACGAGCACCTCCACCGCGAGGTTACGGACATGTCCGGCGCCGACGCGGAGCAGATCCGCACCTGGTTTTCGACCGGCATGTTCCTGAACGTGATGGCGGCGATGGACGCGCCCTCCGTGAAGGGCGCCTGGATCCAGGAGCTGATGGGCGACCTGATGCTCGAAAAGCTCAAGCGCTAGCAGGCACCCGCACCTTTTTATTTCGCATCTTTTGTGAGTGAGTAACCACTACATTAGACAGAGAAGGAGGAACCGGAGATGACATCTCGCACACGCACCCTCTGGACGTTCGCCATCACGTCGGCCGCGCTGTTCATGGTCGTACTCGACAACCTGGTCGTGACCACGGCGCTGCCGACCATCCAGCGCAGCCTGGGCGCGACCATCCAGGAACTGGAGTGGACGGTCAACGCCTACACCCTCACCTTCGCGGTGCTGCTGCTGACCGGCGCGGCGCTGGGTGACCGGTTCGGTCGCCGCCGCATGTTCGTGGTCGGCCTGGCCGTGTTCACGGCATCGTCGGCCGCCGCCGCGCTGGCGCCGGACGTCAACTGGCTGATCGCGGCACGCGCCGCGCAGGGATTCGGCGGCGCGATGGTGCTGCCGCTGACGCTGACGCTCCTGTCGGACGCCGTCCCGGTCGAGCGCCGCGGCCTGGCGCTGGGGTTCTGGTCGGCGATCAGCGGGCTGGGCGTGGCCATCGGGCCGCTGGTCGGCGGCGCGGTGGTCGAGGGCATCTCGTGGCAGTGGATCTTCTGGTTGAACGTCCCGATCGGGCTGGCCGTGTTGCCGCTGGCGGCGACGCGGCTGCGCGAGAGCCACGGCCCCGACCGGTCCCTTGACATCCCCGGGCTGGCGCTGGTCAGCAGCGGGCTGTTCGGGATCGTCTGGGGGCTGGTGCGCGGCAACTCGCTGGGCTGGACAGATCCCCAGATCCTGGTCGCGCTGGGCGCCGGCGCCGTGCTGGTGGCGGCCTTCGTGGCCTGGGAGCTGCGCACGTCCGCCCCGATGCTGCCGATGCGCTTCTTCCGCAGCCGCGCCTTCGCAGCGTCGAACGCGGCGTCGCTGCTGATGTACTTCGGCATGTTCGGCTCGATCTTCCTGCTCACCCAGTACCTGCAGCTGGTGCACGGCTACTCGCCGCTGCGCGCGGGCGTGGCCACGCTGCCCTGGACGGCCATGCCGATGCTGATCGCGCCGATCGCCGGCGCGTACGTCGACCGCATCGGCGGGCGGCCGCTGATGGCGACCGGGATGGCGCTGCAGGCGGGCGCGCTGGCATGGATGGCGGCGATCAGCAGCACGAGCACGCCGTACATCCAGATGGTGATCCCGTTCATGATGGCCGGAGTCGGGATGGCGCTCTACTTCGCCCCGTCGGCGCACGTGGTGCTGGGTTCCGTGGCCCGGCGCGACGAGGGCAAGGCCTCGGGCGCGGCGAACGCCATCCGCGAGCTGGGCGGCGTGTTCGGCGTGGCGGTGCTCGGCACGATCTTCTCGGATCGCGGCGGGTACGGCGCGCCACAGCACTTCGTCGACGGGCTGGTGCCGGCCGTGGCGGTGGGCGCCGTGGTGGTCGCCATCGGCGCAGGGATCGCACTGGCGATTCCACGGCGGCGGCGAGCGGCCGAGCAGGCCGTCGAGCAGCCCGAGCTGCGCGCCGCGGCCTGAGCATCGAGCGGGGGCGTGGCCGCGGCCGCGCCCCCGCCGCTCAGTCTCGGAGCAACGCGCCCAGCGCGACGCCGAACACTATGTGGCCGGCCACCTCGTGCACGAGCACGCGCCGGTCGCCGAACAGCTCCGGCCAGCTGCCGTCGCGCACGTCGGGGTGCAGGGCGTCGAACACCAGCAGCGTCGGCCACAGGCAGGCGTTCTCGATCTGGGCGGCCGCCACCGCCCGCAGGATGCCGCGGCCGCCGAGCCGGTCGAAGACGACGCCGAACACGGCCCCGTTCAGCACGTGCACGCTCAGCCCGACCGGAAGCCAGTACCGTTCCGGCGCCAGCATCCGCCCCACCAGGCGCGGCTCGCTGTGGGGCGAGTGCGAGAACCGGCGCAGGCCCGGTTCCGCCGCGGCCCAGACGCCGGCCGCGGCGGCACCCGCGGCTGCTGCCCGGAGCATTCGTCGCACCCCGGTATCGTATGGCGACGCGCTAGCCTTCGTGGCATGAGCGATCAGCCTGGCACAGGACCGCGCGACCCCGAGCAGCTCGAGGCCACGGCCACCACGACGACCGCCGAGATCGCGCCCGAGACGCACATGGGCGCCGTGCACCTGACCGTCGCCGACCTGGGGCGCTCGATCCGCTACTACAAGGAGCAGATCGGGCTCGAGGTGGTCGCACAGGACGACGACGGAGTGGCTACGCTCGGTACCGCCGGCGACGGCCTGCTGGTGCTGACCGAGCTACCCGATGCGCCGCCCGCACGCGGCCACACCGGGCTCTACCACTTCGCGCTGCTGGTGCCCGAGCGCGACGACCTGGCCCGCTGGCTGGCCCACGCCGCCCGCGACCGCGTCACGCTGGTGGGGTTGTCCGACCACTTCGTGAGCGAGGCGCTGTACCTGCGCGACCCCGACCATCACGGCATCGAGATCTACTGGGACCGCCCGCGCGAG
>DASUHV010000187.1:0-4639 GCA_036273355.1 Gaiellales bacterium | reverse complement strand
TATGAGGCGCGTGATGGTTCGCTACTCGGTCAGGCCCGACCAGGCCGAGGCCGTGGTGGCGATGCTGGCCGAGGACGTCACCCTGACGAGACCGCCGGCTGCTGCCTGCCGCACGGCGTGAACGTCCTGGCCCTGAGCGGGGCGCGGGTCAGCGAGATCAACGCGTTCCTGTACCCGGAGGACTTCGCGTGGTTCGGCCTGCCTGATCGCTTGTCCGATTAGAGCAGCTGCTGGTAGGTGCGCCCGCTGCGGACGCTGGCGGGCTGCTCGGCGGTGATGTCGGAGCCGGGCCGGGCCTGCTCGTCTCTGGCCTTGACCAGGATCCACCGCCGCTCACCGGTGCGGGTCAGGGCGAACCCGCCCGCGAGCTTGTGGCCGTGCAGCACGAACGAGAGGTGCTCGGGCTCGTTCCGCACCAGGTCGACCGTGCCCTCGTCCCAGATGATCACGGCGCCGCTGCCGCGCGCGCTGCCCTCGTGCACGCCCTCGAACTCGCCCGCGGCCATCGAGTGGTCCTCGACCGGCACCGCCAGCCGGCGCACCGCCGGGTCCATCGACGGCCCCTTCGGCACGGCCCACGAGCGCAGCACACCGCCGTCTTCGATCCGCAGGTCGAAGTGCAGGGTTGTGGCGTCATGCTGTTGGACGACGAACCGTGCCACCGGCACGGCGTATCATCGCAAGCGTGGTAGCCGGCGCCGGCACTCAAGCGTCCCTGTGGCCCTGGGCCGGCAGCGGGTTCGGCCCGCTGCCGCCGCTGCTGGTGGTGATGACGGTGGTCACCGGGATCGTCGACGCCGTCAGCTACCTCGCCCTCGGGCACGTGTTCGTCGCCAACATGACCGGCAACGTCGTGTTCCTCGGCTTCGCGCTGGCGGGAGCGGGCGGGCTCTCGGTGCCGGCGTCGCTGGTTGCGCTCGCGGCGTTCCTGTGCGGCGCCGCGGCGGGCGGCCGGATCGGGGCCCGGTTCGGCGACCGGCGGTTCGCGCACCTGCGGGCGGCCAACTCGGTCACCGCCACGCTGCTGGTCGCCGCGGCGGTGCTGGCAGCGATCGTCGGGTTGCCCGTGTCGTCGTGGCAGCGCTACGCGCTGGTGGCCGCGATTGCGCTGGCCATGGGCGTCCAGAACGCCATGGCCCGCAGCCTGGCGGTGCCCGACCTGACCACGACCGTTCTCACGCTGACGCTGACCGGCGTTGCGGCCGACTCGACCGGCGGAACCGGGTCGGGCGGCCACATCGGCCGGCGTCTGATCTCGGTCGGCGCGATGTTCGCCGGGGCGCTGGTCGGTGGGCTACTCGTGATCCACGTCGACATCGCACTGCCGCTGGCGATCGCGGCCGCCCTGCTGGTGGCGACCCGTGTGCTCGCCCAGGTGCTGAGCCCGGCCTGACCGGCCGCCTGATGGTTGATCATCTAGGGACTGAGCGGCACCGCGGCCTCGGGCGTCACAACCCGGAAGCTGAAGCTCTCTTCCAGGTAGAGCTGGACGGCCTCCGCGTCGTGTGCCTGGTATCCGATCGAGATGTCCTCGCCCGAGTCGAACAGGAAGTCGCCGCCGCGCAGGCTGACGACCACCGCCCCCTCGACGCCGGGCGCCCATACCAGCGGTCCGCCCGCGATCTCGCGCAGGTGCTCCAGCAGCGGGTAGCCGCCGTGCTCGCTGGTCTCCAGCACGCGCGTGTAGGCATCCGGGCCCAGCGCGATCCCGTACGGGCCGTCGATGCCGGCCGAGAGCAGGGCCTCGACCGCCTTCGCCACGTGCAGCGGATACCGCTCGCAGTCCTCGCCCAGCGCGATCGCCCTGTGGGGCGACGCCTGCGCGATCCCGGTGATCCCGGCCCCCTTCCAGCCGTGAAAGACCGCCGTGTTCTCGCCGACCGCCAGCGCACGCGCCGCCGCGTCCAGCGCGGCGAAGTCGATGTCCTCGGCACCGCGGTCGGCGTCTGCGAGCTCGGCGCGTGACACCGCAAACGGCGCGCGCAGCTCGGCCAGCGGCAGCACCTGGCGCTGGACGGCGGTCAGTCCCTCGGCCGGCGGCTTGGTGACCCGCTGGGTGCGACCCAGGTTCGTGGCCGAGTGCTGCCAGCCGTGCGGCCCCGCGAAGTCGATCAGCTTACGCGCTGCCAGCGTGGGGGCAAGCCGCTCGCGCGCCTCCTCGTCGATCCGATCCCATCCGGTGGCCGTGATCGGCGCGTGCTCGCGCAGCAGATGGCTCATGACGCGACCGCCCTCACGCCGCCGATGCCGAGCGACTCCGAGCCGGCCAGCGGCTCACCGCGGTCGGCGGCGCCCTCGACCGCCGACTCCTCGGCCGCCTCGCCGTGCGCGACGATGTCGCCGCCCTGGAACAGGATGCCCTGCGCGATCTCGCGCCAGAGCGGGGTGCGCCGGAGCAGGAACTCGAGGTCCATCGAAAAGTGCTTGAACTCCTCCCCCTGGGCGTCGCGCATGATCGCAGCCGCCTCGGCGTCGGACTCGACCGCGAGGCGCTGCTCGTACCAGCCGATCGCCTCCGCCTCCTCGGTCAGCGAGGCGCACAGGCGGGCGAACGTTCGTGTCGCGGCCGGCAGCTCGTCGGGTGGTTCGTGGTACTGATCGAATCCCATGGGTGCGCTCCTTCGGGTTGCCGCCTGCAGCCTACCCAGACGTGACAGAGTTGGCGCATGCCAGTTATCAACGGATCGGAGGCGACCATCGCCTACGAGCAGTCGGGGCACGGACCCGACCTGGTGTGGGTGGCCGGCGGCGGGTCGCGCGGGGGCGATTGGCGCCTGTTCCAGACGCCGTTCTTCGACGATCGCTACCGGTCGACCACCTTCGACGCGCGCGGCATCGGCGACACCACGTGCGACGTGCCGCCGCCGTGGCCGATCGAGGCATTCGCCCGCGACACGGCCGAGCTGATCGAGGCGGTCTGCGAGCCGCCGGTGGCGATCGTGGGCAGCTCGCTGGGATCGGCGATCGTCCAGCAGGTCGCGATCGACCGGCCCGACCTGCTGCGCTGCGCCGTGGTCATGGGCACCGGCGCCTGGAGCACCGGCTGGGGCTGGGACTACCAGGAGGCGGAGATCGAGTTCCGCCGCGCGGGAGGCAGCCTCGACGGCATGATGGGCGTCACGCACTACGCGTCGATGTGTTACCCGGCGCGCGCGCTGGGCGACCGCGAGCTGTGGCCGAGGCTGCGCGAGCTGCTGCTTGCGTGGATGGACTCCGGGGAGAACGAGCGGTCGCTGATCCCGCAGTGGGAGGCGTCGCTGCGCTTCGACCAGCGTGCCCTGCTGCCGTCGGTGCGTGTGCCCATGCACGTGATCGCCTTCACGGAGGACGTGCAGGCGCCGCCGCAGGACGGCCGGGAGATGGCCGAGATGATCCCAAGCGCGGAGTTTCACCTGCTCGCGGATATGGGCCACGCCTCCTGGTACGGCCACGCCCACGACACCATCAACCCCTACATCCTGAACCTGCTCGACCGCTGAGCGCTGCGGCGGCCGCCGGTCACAGCTCGACGCCGGGCGGCTGCACCAGCCCGGGGTGGGCGGCGTCGAACTCGCGCGACCGGCTGACCGTGCGCATCCACTCGTAGTGGAGCTGCTTGGTGAGCACCCCGACCGCCCCGGCCCGGCGCATCCGCTCGATGCCCGCCGCATGCGCGCTGCCGGGTGAGGCAACGGCGTCTTCGACGACCACCACCCGCAGCCCTTCGTCCAGCAGGCCCAGCGCCGACTGCGCGACGCAGACGTCGGTCTCGAGGCCGGCCAGCGCGGCCGTGCCGCGCCCGGTATCGCGCACCGCCGGGCCGGCCAGCGGATCTTCTGCCAGGCCGAAGACGGTCTTGTCGATCACCGGCGCGTCGCCCACCGCCTCAACCAGGCCGGGGTGAAGGCCGCCCCAGTCCCGAGGCGACTCGACCGTCGCAACCACGGGGATGCTGCAGAACCGTGCGCTCAGCGTCAGGAACGCGATCCGCTCGATCAGCCCGGCCTTCGCCTCGGGCTCCACGCGCTCCAGGAACCCCTCCTGGACGTCAACCAGGATCAGGACGCAGTCGTCGGCATCGATCAGGCGCCCCATGATCGGCTAGTGACCGCCCGCGGCAGCGCCCTGGGCACCGGGTGGAGCGGAGGGCTGCGCGTCCGGCGGCGGGCTGAGGCGTGCCGACGCGACGTAGGCGACCACCACCGCGACGATCACGAGCGGGGTCAGGGCGATGCTGTCGGCGCTCAGGAAGATGTCGACGAGCAGCACCGACGTCAGTGGCAATCCCAGCATGACCACGGTCATCGCACCGATGCCCATGGCGGCGCCGGCGATCATGGGCAGGCCCGGCAGGTGTGACAGCGCGATGCCGCCGGCCCCTCCGATGAACATCCCGGGGAAGGTGGGGCCGCCGCGAAAGCAGCTGAGCGCGAGCGTGTAGGCGATGCCCTTGCAGATCATCAGCAGGACCAGCGCGCCCACCGTCCAGCCGGCGGCGCCCTCGATCAGCGCGGGCAGGGCGTCCTGGCCGGAGAACAGCACCTCCGAGGAGCTGTGGGTGGTGAGCTCGCCGAAGATGACCGCGGCCGCCCCGATCCCGAAGCCGGCGACCGGCGTCAGCACCAGTATCTGCCGCTCCACGATCGGCTGCAGCAAGAGC
>DASUHV010000186.1:0-2945 GCA_036273355.1 Gaiellales bacterium | reverse complement strand
CGACGACGACCGCCGCTGGCTGAAGTGGCAGGTGCGGCAGATGGGCCCGAAGCCGCCGCAGGGCCGGTTCAACGCCGGTCAGAAGCTGAACACGGCGGTGATCGCGGGGCTGATGGTGGTGTTCACGATCAGCGGCACGCTCATGTACCTGCAGGAGGTGAACGCCAGGTTCCGCGGCACCAGTGCGATCCTCGTGCACGACATCGCCATGTACATTGCCATTCCGCTCGTGATCGGTCACCTCTACATGGCGTTGCTGAACCCGTCCACCCGCCACTCGCTGCGCGGGATGGTGCTCGGCACGGTGCGCCGGGACTGGGCGCGCGAGCACCACGCCAAGTGGGAGCGCGAGCTCTGAAGGCGCTGGTGCTGGGCTCGTCAGCAGCCTGGCCGATCCCGCGGCTGGGCTGTGATTGCGAGCAGTGCACGTCGCCCGACCCGCGCGACCGGCGGCTGCGCTCGTCGCTCCTGGTGGACGGGCGGATCCTGGTCGACGCCGGCCCGGACGCCTACCAGCAGCTGCTGGGGGCGGGCGAGGTGCCGGAGGCGATCCTGCTGACACACCACCACCACGATCACATGCTCGGCCTGCACGTGCTGTCGAAGGCGGGACGGCTGCCGCTGCACATGACCAAGGAGGCGGAGCGAGGCGTGCGGACGATCTTCCCGCGCATCGACTTCCGGGTCATGCACCTGACGCCGGGGGTGCACCTCGAGCTGGGCAACGGGCTGGTGGCGCAGGCATTCGACGTGGCGCACTCGAAGAGCTCGCGCACGGTCGCGTTCCGGTTCACGACCGCCGAGGGCGGCAGCCTGGTCTACGCGCCCGACGTGGGCGAGCCGCCCGACTCGAAGCTGGCACGAAACGCCGACGTGCTGGTGGTGGACGGGTCGACCCGCGACCGCCCCGGCAGCGGGCACATGGCGATGACCGAGACGCTCACGCTGCTGCCGAAGCTGAAGCCGGGTCGCACGCTGTTCACGCACGTCGGCCACCGCACCGGCACGCACGCCGACCTGGAAGCGTGGCTCGGCGAGCGCGCCGGCGTCGCCCACGACGGGCTCGAGATCGAGTTCTGATTCGTCGCGGGTGATAGAAGGGTGCCGGGCACCGTCGTAACAGGCGTGACCCGGCCGTCACCTTCCCGTGACAGGCGACCGCCTGGTTGAGCGGTCGCGCCCCGCGGCCGGCCGGTCGGGTGATAGAAGGGTGCCGGGCACCGTTCTATCACCCGTGACCTGGGCGTTACCGGCCTGTGACGGTTGACCGGCCCGACTCGAGGTCGAGCAGGAACCGCTTTGCGTCCGGGCCGCCGCCGTAGCCGCCCAGTGCGCCGCCGGTGCGAAGCACGCGGTGGCAGGGCACCACGATCGGGATCGGGTTGGCGCCGAGCGCCGTGCCCGCCGCCCGCACCGCCCGCTCGTTGCCGGCCGCCTCGGCGGCGTCGCGGTAGCTGATCGTCGCCCCGTAGGGGACCTGCGCCGTGCGCTCGAGCACCTTCCGCCGAAACGGCGTCGACGTCAGCGACCAGTCCAGCGGCAGATCGAACTCCGTCCGCTCGCCCAGGAAGTACTGATCCAGCTCGCGCCGCACCTCGTCCAGCCGCCGCGGCGCCTCCAGCACCCGCGGCGACAGCCGCTCGGCCAGCTCCTCGAGCACGTCGTCGCGCCGCTCCCGCTGGAAGCTGACCCGCACCAGCCCGCGGTCGGTGACCGCCACCAGCAGCCGGCCGACCGGCGAGTCCGTCTCCGTGTATGCGACGTCCACCAGCCCCTCCGCCTGCGCGCGATCCATGAACCTGCTCAGTCGATCATCCATCTGCCCACCCCTTCCGGATCGTCGCCAGCCCCGCGCGCACGTTCTGGCGCGCCGCCGGCTCGCTGCAGCTCAATGCCTCCCCGATCTGGGCGTAGTCCAGATCGGCCGCGAAGCGCAGGAACACCGCCGTGCGTTGCTTGTCCGGCAAACGACGCACCGCCCGCCACAACGCCGGCTCCGCCTCTCCACCCGCGCCCACCGCCACCTCCGGCACCTGCTCGACCGGGATCGGATTCCGCCCCCGCGCACGGTGTGTGTCCAGCGCCTTTCGGTGCGCGATCTGGAACAGCCAGGCGCGCAGGTTCGACGCGTCCCGCAGCTTCGGATACGCCCGCAACGCCGACAGGAACGTCTCCTGGAACGCGTCCTCCGCATCCACCGGCCCCACCGACGCCGACAGGAACCGGAACAGCTCCCCGGAGTGGCGGTCGAGCAGCAGCTGAAAGGGCGGCAGCTTCACATGTGGAGAACGGGTCCCGGCCATGCCGCGTGAGATCCGCCTAGAACGTCCAGCTGATCATCACGGCCACCGGCTCCCGCTCTCCTCCGGCGGCCGCGTACGTCCGCAGCGCCGCCGGATTGCCGTCGTCAGTCAGCACCCACATCCCGTAGCAGCCGCGCTCGCGGGCCAGGTCGGCCAGCGCCCGCACCAGCGACCGCCCCACCCCCTGGTTGCGCGACGCCTGCTCGACGGCGAGCTCGTACAGGAACATCTCCGTGCCCTTGTCGGGGTGCGTCATCTCGACGCCGCTCACGAACCCGGCCGCCGTCTCCGCCTCGCCGTTGTAGGCGACCAGCAGGTGGTGCGTCGGGTCGGCCAGGAACCGCTCCACCGCCTCCGGCCGCAGCGCGTGGTCGAACAGCGGCTGCACGGCCGCGACGGCGTCCGCGCTGCCCGCCCGCTCGATCCGCATCAGGCCGGCTGCAGCTCCGGCGCGTGCCTGCGCTCCCACTCCTCGGCGTCGGGGCTGAAGTAGACGAGCCGCGTCTTCTTCCACTCCTTGGTCGAGTAGAGCGTGATCCGCTCGGTCAGCCCGGTCTCGCCCGAGATCGCGTCGAGCACGTCCTCGCACTCCTGCTTCGTGCGCCCGTGCGTCATCGAGAACAGGTTGTAGGGCCAGTCGGG
>DASUHV010000185.1:0-3176 GCA_036273355.1 Gaiellales bacterium | reverse complement strand
CACGGTCAGGTGGGTGTCCATGCCCAGCTGCTTGTGGCTCGGTACCGAGCAGAACAGGTCGTAGGTGCCGTGCTTGAGGGTGACGGTGAGATCCATGGTGCCGCCGGCGGCGAAGGTCGGGGTGGCTTTGTCGGACACGCCCGGGCCGGTGACGGTCAGGTTGTGGGAGGAGGGGCCGTTGTTGGTGACGTGGAACGTGTAGGTGCCGGGAGCAAGGCTGCCGGTCGAGGCGACGGCGATCGAGAAGTCCTTCAGGGCGACGTCGATCGTCTTGCCGGAGGCGGCGCCCCGCCGCCACCGGCCGCCTCCGTGACGCTGGTGGACGTGCTGCCGGCGCCGCTGCTGCTGCCACAGGCGCTCGCTGCAAGCGTCACGGCTCCGACCAGCGCCAGGACCAGAGCGGTGCGAATGCATCGTGGGTGGGTCATACGGGGCGTTACGCCGCCACCAGACCATCGGATTTACGATGCCGTCACATGTCCGAGCATTCTGTGTGGCTTTTCGACTTCGACGGCACGCTGGCCGACTCCGAGGCGCTGATCCTGGCCTCGTTCCGGTACGCCGCGCAGCGGGTATTGGGCGCGGTGCCGGACGATGACGTGCTGCGGGCCGGGATCGGCCTCACGCTCGAGCAGCAGGCGCGGAACCTGGCGGGCGAGCGCGCGGACGAGCTGTTCGAGGTCTACGTCGCGCACAACCAGGCGGCCCATGCCGAGCTGCTGACCGGGTTCGAGGGCGTCCCCGAGATGCTGCGGCGCCTGCACGCGGCCGGGGCGCGGCTGGGCATCGTCACGGCCAAGATCCGCTCGACGCTCGAACTCGGGATCGACTGCTTGGGGCTGGAGCGGTCGCTGTTCGAGGTGATCGTCGCCAAGGAGGACACCGCGGCTCACAAGCCCGACCCGGCTCCGCTGCTGTTCGCGCTGCGCGAGCTCAGCGCCGAGCCGGGCGCGGCGGTGTACGTGGGCGATTCGCCGTTCGACCTGCGCGCCGCGCACGGCGCCGGCGTCACGGCCGCCGCGGCCATGTGGGGCGACATCTTCCCGCGCGAGCAGCTGCTGGCCGAGCTGCCCGACCTGGTGTTCGAGTCGCCGGGGGAGGTGGCGGCATGAGCGACGAGGCGCGGGCGGCCGAGCTGCGCGACCGCATCAACGAGGCCAACCACCGCTACCACGTGCTCGACCAGCCGTCGATCGACGACGCCGAGTACGACGCCCTGCTGCGGGAGCTGCTGCAGCTGGAGGCCGAGCACCCGGAGCTGGTCACGCCGGACTCACCCACCCAGCGGGTGGGGGCGCCCCCGTCCACCCAGTTCGCGACCGTCGCCCACCCACAGCCGATGCTGTCGCTGGCGAACGCCAAGAACGAGCAGGAGTTCTTGGCCTGGGGCGAGCGGCTGGTGCGCCGGCTGGGGGAGGGCGAGCCGTTCCAGCTCGTGACCGAGCCGAAGATCGACGGCCTTGCCGTGTCGCTGGTCTACGAGGGCGGCGTGCTGGTGCGCGGCGCGACCCGCGGCGACGGCGTGCACGGCGAGGACGTGACCGCCAACCTGCGGACGATCCGCACGATCCCGCTGCGCATCCCGGAGCAGCGGATGGTGGAGGTGCGGGGCGAGGTGTACCTGCCGCTAGCAGGGTTCGAGCGGGTCAATGCGGAGCGGGCCGAGGCCGGTCTGCCCACGTTCATGAACCCACGCAACTCCGCGGCGGGCTCCCTGCGCCAGCAGGACCCGGCGGTCACCGCGTCGCGGCCGCTGTCCATCTTCACCTACCAGATCGGTGCGCACGACGGCCTGCCGCTGGAGTCGCACTGGCAGGCGCTGGCATGGCTGCGGGAGCAGGGCTTCCGAACCAGCGAGCGGGTCGAGCTGCACGACTCGGTGGAGACGGCGCTGGAGGCCTGCCGGGCGTGGGAGGCACGGCGCAAGGACATCGACTACGACATCGACGGCTGCGTGGTCAAGGTCTCGAGCTACGCCCAGCAGCGGGAGCTGGGGTCGGTCAACCGCGACCCGCGCTGGGCGATCGCCTTCAAGTTCGCTCCCACCACGGTGCTGACTGAGCTGCTGCGGATCGGCGTGAACGTGGGCCGCACCGGCGCGCTCAACCCCTACGCCGTGATGGAGCCGGTGGTGGTGGGCGGCGTCACCGTCTCGATGGCCACCCTCCACAACGAGGAGGACATCAACCGCAAGGACATCCGCGAGGGTGACACCGTGATCGTGCAGCGGGCGGGCGACGTGATCCCGCAGGTGGTCGGCCCGCACCTGGTCGAGGGCGACAAGCGAAAGCGGCACCGGCCCTGGAAGATGCCGGCGAACTGCCCGGCCTGCGGCACGCCGGTCGTAAAGGTGCCGGGCGAGGTCATGCACCGCTGCCCCAACCGCGCCTGCCCCGCCAAGGGGCTGCAGTGGCTGAAGCACTTCGTCAGCCGCGGCGCGATGGACATCGACGGCGTCGGCGAGAAGCTGGTCGCGCGGCTGCTGGAGCTGGGGCTGATCACGCGACCGCACGACCTGTACGCGCTGACGGTCGACGACCTGCTGCCGCTCGAGGGGTTCCAGGAGCGGTCGGCGGAGAACGTGATCGCGTCGATCGAGCGCTCCAAGAGCAGGCCGTTCGGAAACGTGCTGTTCGCGCTCGGCATCCCTCACGTCGGGTACGTGAACGCGCAGCTCCTGGCCGACGAGTTCGGGTCGGTCGAGGAGCTCGCGCATGCCACGCCGGAGCAGATCGCCGCCACCGCGGGAGTGGGCCCCGTGATCGCCGAGGCTGTGTCCAGCTGGTTCCTGGACGAGGAGCACGCCGAGGTGGTGGAGGGGCTGCGCACGGCCGGCGTGCGGCTGAGCGGGCCCCGCCGCGAGCGCGCACCCGACGGCCCGCTGACCGGCAAGGTGGTCGTGGTGACGGGCTCGATCGAGGGGTATTCGCGCGACTCGATCCGCGAGCACCTGGAGGGGCTGGGGGCGAAGGTGACCGACTCGGTCTCCAAGAAGACCGACTACCTGGTGGCCGGCGAGGGCGGCGGCTCCAAGATGGCGAAGGCCGAGCAGCTGGGGGTGGCGGTCGTCTCGCTGGAAGAGCTGGAGGCAGAGCTGGCCGGCTGAGCCCGCTCAGCCCCGCGGCCGGCTGCCTGCCAGCGCCTGCACGATTCGATCCTGCAGCTTGTGCGCGGCC
>DASUHV010000184.1:0-7746 GCA_036273355.1 Gaiellales bacterium | reverse complement strand
ACGTCGCCTAGCTCCGTTGGACAGGCGGCGGCCCACGAACGGAGCGTGGGCAGCCGCGGCCTCGCCTGCGGCAACGCCGCCCAGACTGTCGAGAGCCTCACATCGACGTTCGAGAACGCGCTTTATCGACGGCCGCTCCTGGCCCACACGTGACGGCAATCGCCTCGCCGTCGTCCCGGCGGCTCATCAGGAGGGTCCGCGTGTTGCAACAGATCGGCGTGCCAGCATCGTGCCGGGCCTCTACTTCTGTGGCGTGCTGAGGGCGCCAGCGCAGCCTATTTTCGGAGGCGATTTGTAGGCCAGTTGGTAGGCCATTCGTGCAGGTGTAGGCCACAAATAGGCCAGTGTGGGCCAATCTCAGCGGACGATATCGGACGCCTGCGGATTCGCTGGCCACGCCGACTACCGGTCGCGGATTCGGCTTAACCATGCGGGATTCAGCTCTATCAGCGGCGGGGGTGGGATTCGAACCCACGAGTGACCTTGACGACCACTGCCGGTTTTCAAGACCGGTGCGTTCAACCGCTCCGCCACCCCGCCGGGCGGCTCGAAGATAGCAAGGAACGCGCAAGCGCCGGGCGCCGGCCTAGCTGATCACGCGGCGCCGGAAGTTGGCCGTGCCCAGCCACAGGAAGAACGCGGTGAACGCGATCAGCGCCGGATAGACCGCCCACAGCGTCATGTGCCCGGAGGTGGTGAGCGCCGCCCGCGAGCCCTCGTTGATGTAGACCAGCGGGTTCACCAGCACCAGGATCTGCAGCCAGGGCACGCCCCACACCGTCACCGGCGACAGCGTCGTCCAGGCGTAGTACGTCCCGCCCAGGAACGTCAGCGGCAGGATGATGATGCCGAACATCAGCGGCACGTTGCGCGGGTCGAAGATGGTGCCGAAGGTGAGCCCCAGCGCCGAGCAGGCCACGCAGGCCAGCGGCACCAGCGTCACCAGCACCGCCCAATGCACCGACAGGTTGATGTGGATCGACCGCGCGTGCACGACGGCCGCGATCGGGAACACGATGGCCGCCGCCAGCATCCCCTGGATCGCGCCGAAGGCCACCTTCTCGAGCGCCACCAGCGACACCGGCAGCGGCGCCAGCACCCGGTCCTCGATCTCCTTCGTGTACCCGAACTCCTGCACCATCGGCAGTGCCACCGCCTGGATGCCCTGGAACATGATCGTCAGCCCCACCACGCCGGCCACCAGCGTGGTCGCGAACGCCGACTCGCCGGCCGCGCCGCCGCGCCCGCCGACGCCGGTTCCGATCGTCGGGAACACGTACAGGAACACGAAGCAGAGCAGCAGCGGCTGCACGATCGTGCGCGGGATGAACTCGCGCAGGTGCTTTCGCAGCACCACCAGGTCGCGCAGCAGCAGCGCGCCGAATGCGATCCGGCTCGAGCGCACGGCCGAGCGGGTCTCATACATCCGCTTGTGCTGGGGTGATGGTGCGGTCTTTACGGCCATCTAGTCGCGCAGCTCCTTCCCTGTCAGATCGATGAATACCGTCTCCAGCGACGGCGGCGCCACCTGCACGTCGCGCACCGCGAAGCCCGCGTCCTCGGCCGCGCCGATCACGCGCACCAGCACACGGTCGCTACCGCGCACCGCGACCTGCACCGTCCCGTCCAGGATGGTGGTGCCGTCCACGTCAGTCAAGTCGTCGCTCAGCACCTGCGCCAGCCGCTCCAGATCGCCGTCGGCCGTCACCGTCACGATCGTGTCGGCCGCGACCAGCCGCTTCAGCTCGTCCGACGTGCCCAGCGCCAGGATCTGGCCGTGGTCCATGATCCCGATCCGGTCGCAGAGCTGGTCGGCCTCCTCCATGTTGTGGGTGGTGAGCACGACCGTCTGGCCGCTCTCGTGCAGGCTGCCGACGATCTCCCAGAGCCCGATCCGGCTCTGCGGGTCGAGCCCGGCCGTGGGCTCGTCCAGGAACAGGATGGCCGGCTCGTGCAGCAGCGCCCGCGCCACCATCAGCCGCTGCGCCAGCCCGCCGGACAGCGCCATCACCGGCGCACTGGCCCGCTCCTGCAGCCGGAACTTGACCAGCAGCTCGTCGGCCGCCGCCCGCGACCGGCGGGCGCCCATCCCGAAGAAGCGCCCGTGGAAATAGAGGTTCTCCCAGACCGTGAGCGACCGGTCGAGCGTGTTGGTCTGGGGGACGACGCCGATCAGCTGCTTGGCCACCGCCGGCTGCTCGACCACGTCGATGCCGCCCACCAGAGCGCGCCCCGACGTCGGGATCACGCGCGTCGTCAGCATGCTCGCCGTGGTGGTCTTGCCGGCGCCGTTTGGCCCAAGCAGCCCGAAGATCTCGCCCTGGTAGACGGTCAGGTTCATGCCGTCGACGGCCGTGACGCCGCCGGGGTACACCTTCGTCAGGTCGGTCGTGTGGATGACATCGGCCGCTCCTGGGGTGTCTCCGTTGCTGCTCACCACGAGGACTCACGATAGCGCCGGCGTGCTCAGCGGTAGACGGTTGATCGCGATACGGTTCCGGCCATGAGCGAGCTGCCGGCCGGCACCGTCACGCTGATGTTCTCCGACATCGAGGGATCGACCGCCCTCCTCAAGCGGCTCGGCGACGGCTGGCCGGACGTGCTCAAGCAGCAGCGAGGGCTGCTGCGCGAGGCCGTGGCGGCCGGCGACGGAGTGGTCGTGGACTGCCAGGGCGACGCCATGTTCGCCGCGTTCCGATCGGCGCCGTCGGGCGTCGCGGCGGCGATCGTCGCCCAGCGGCAGCACACGCTCGCGGAGTGGCCGGACGGGACGGCGGTGCGGGTGCGGATGTCGCTGCACACCGGCGAGCCGCACCTGACAGATGAGGGCGGCTACACCGGCATCGACGTCGTGCGGGCCGCGCGGCTCTGCGCCGCGGGGCACGGCGGGCAGGTGTTGCTGACCGAGGCAACGCGACTGATCTCGGGCGCCGAGACGGTCGATCTGGGCTCGACCAGCCTGCCCGACATGGACGGCCCCGAGCACGTGTACCAGCTGGTCGCGCCCGGCCTGGGCCGGGAGTTCCCGCCGCTCCGCCACACGGCCGCGACGCCGCTCGAGACGCTGGAACGGGGCGACGACTTCGACGCCCGCATCGAGCGCGCCGCGCAGGCGTTCGAGCAGCGCGTCACCGGCTGGGTGGCCGAGACGGTCGAGCGGGCGTTCCAGGCGTCGCCGCCCTGGAAGAAGGGCGACGGCGACCCCTGAATCAGGTTGATCGCGGCGCTGTCGCACCCGCAGCGGCGTCGAGCGCCTGCGCCAGGTCGGCCCACAGGTCGTCGGGGTGCTCGAGCCCGACCGACATCCGCAGCAGCCCCGGCGCGACGCGGCCGGCCGGCTCGATCCGGTCGCGCCGCTCGATCAGCGACTCCACGCTGCCAAGGCTGGTGGCGGGGTGGATCAGCTGCAGCGAGCGCTCGAGCGCATCAGCCTGCTCGGCCGTCTCCAGCACGAACGACAGCAGCCCGCCGTACCCGCCCCGCATCTGGCGGGAGGCCAGCTCGTGCCCGGGGTCGCCGGCCAGCCCCGGGTAGTTGACGGCGGTGACCGCGGGGTGCTCGCTCAGCCGCCCGGCCAGGTCGAGCGCCGTCTCACAGTGCTGCCGCACCCGCACGGCCAGCGTGCGCAGGCCGCGCATCAGCAGCCACGCCGGGTCGGGCCCGAGCACGGTGCCGGTCTCGCCACGCACGTACAGGATCGACTCGGCCAGCTCCTCGTCGCGCAGCGTGAGCACGCCCGCCAGCGTGTCTGAGTGGCCCGCCAGCGACTTGGTCGCGCTCTGCACGCAGACGTCGGCGCCGAGGTCGAGCGGCAGCTGCAGCAGCGGCGTGGCGGTGGTGTTGTCGCAGACCAGCAGCCCGCCCCCCGCGTGCACCGCGTCGGCGGCGGCGGCGATGTCGATCACCTCCATGTTCGGGTTGGCCGGCGTCTCGATCAGCGCCAGCGCGGCGCCGTCGGCGGAGCGCCGCAGGTCGTCCATGTCTGTCGCGCGGTAGCGGCGCACCTCGACCCCCCACGGCTCCAGGATCGACGCGGACAGCGTCTCGAACCCGTAGTAGCCGGCGTCGGGGATGGCCAGTGCCCGCCCCGGCCGCAGCACCGCCAGGCTCAGCGTCGTCCAGGCGGCCATGCCGCTCGCGCAGACGATCGCGTGCGCGTCCTCGAGCTCGCCCAGCAGCCCTTCGGCCTCGTCCGCCACCGGCACGGTGGTGCGGCCGTAGGGCGACCCGCCCTTGGCGGGAGGGACGTTGTTGAAGGTGACCGAGCGCTGCAGCACCGGTGCCAGCCCGGCCTGGGATTCGCGGGAGGCGCCGACCAGCTTCGACTCGCGGTGCATGGGCGGAGACTAGATCAGCGCGGCGCGAGCTCGGCCGGGGCGCCGAATGCCTGCAACGGCTCCGGCGTTCGCACCGAGCCGTCGGCCTGCTGGCCGTACTCGATCAGCGCCAGCAGCGTGCGGCTGGAGGTGACCGCGGTGCCGTTCAGCGTGTGCACGTGCCGCGGCCCCCCGGACGCCGGGCGGTAGCGGATGTCGAGCCGCCGCGACTGGAAGTCGGTGGTGTTGGAGCAGGACGTCAGCTCGCGGTAGCGCTGCTGGCCGGGCAGCCACACCTCGATGTCGTACTTCTTGGCGGCGGCGGCGCCGAGGTCGCCCATCGGGATGTTCTGCACCTGGTAGTGGAACCCCAGCTCCTGGGCGATCTCCTCCTCGATCGCGAGCAGCTGGTCGTGCGTCTCCTGCGACTGGTCGGGCAGGCAGAACACGAACATCTCCAGCTTGTCGAACTGGTGGACGCGGAAGATGCCGCGCGTGTCCTTGCCGGCGGCGCCTGCCTCGCGGCGGAAGCACGGTGAGAAGCCGACGTAGCGCAGCGGCAGCTGCGCCTCCTCCAGGATCGCGCCGGCGTGCAGCGATGCCAGCGGCACCTCGGCCGTGCCGACCAGGAACAGGTCGTCCTGCTCGACGGCGTAGGCCTGCTCGCGCGCCTCGGGGAACATGCCGGTGCCCTCCATCGCCGGCTCGCGCACCAGCACCGGCGGGACAACGGGCAGGAAGCCCCTGGCCGTCAGCTTGTCCATGCCCCACTGCACCATCGCCAGCTCCAGCCGCACCAGGTCGCCCAACAGGTAGTGGAAGCGGCTGCCCGACACCTTCGCGGCGGCCTCGATGTCGATCAGGCCCAGTCCGTCCGGGCCGGCCAGCTCGAGGTGATCCTTCGGCTCGAACCCGAAGTCCGGCTTCTGGCCGTAGGTGCTGATGGTGACGGAGTCGTCCTCGGACATGCCGTCGGCGGCGGTCGGGTCGGGCAGGTTCGGCATGCGCAGCATCAGCTTGCGGATGCGCTCGCTGATCTCGGCCAGGGCGCCCTCGTCGGTGGCCTGCTCGGTCTTCAGCTGGGCCTGGCGGGCGATCGGGATCGAGGTGTCCTCGCCCTTCTGCTTGGCCTCGGCGATGGCCTTGGCCGCGGCGTTGTTCGCGGCTCGTGCCCCCTCGACGGCGGCCTGCAGACGGCGGCGCTCGGCGTCCAGCTCCAGGAACGCGTCGACCAGCTCGCCGGCGCCGCGGCGCGCCAGCGCTTCGCGGACGCGGTCCGGCTCCGAGCGGATCAGCTTCGCGTCGATCACGACCTGGCTGACACTAACGCTTCCAGGAAGCTGGCGACGCCGTCATGCTCCGGCCCCGGCACGGTCGCTTCGGCCTCGTCGAGCAGGATCTGGTCGGCACCCTCGATGGCCACGCCGAAGCCGGCGTCGCGCAGAAGCTCGATGTCGTTGGCGCCGTCGCCGAACGAGACAACGCGGGCCGGGTCGATCGAGATGCGGTCACACACCCACTCAAGGGCGCTGCCCTTGGACACGCCGGGCTGGGCCACCTCCAGGAAGAACGGCAGCGACTTGGCGATGAACAGGCGGTCGCCGAACTGTGCCCGCAGCTCGACCTGGAGCGCGTCCAGCAGCTCCGGCTCGCCGACCACGACGATCTTGGTGGTGGGCTGGGTCAGCCACCGCTCAAGGTCGCCCACGGGATGCGCCTCCAGCTTGGCGTGGCGGGCGTACTCGAGCGCGTACACGTTCAGCTCGTCGACGTAGAGCTCGTCGTCGACGTAGACGTTGCAGTGCTGGTCGCGCTTGCGGCAGGCCTCGATCACCTCGCGCGCGAGCGGCACCGGCATCGGCTCGTGCCGTAGCCACTCGCCGGACTGGGGATCGGCGATCAGCGCGCCCTGGTAACAGATCAGCGGCGCGGTCACGCCCAGCTGCAGGGCGAAGGGGCGCGACGAGCGCAGCATCCGCCCCGTTGCCACGATCGGCACCACGCCGGCGGCGGCGACCGCTTTCACGGCCGCGATCAGGCGCGGGCGCAGCTCGAGCGTCTCGGGCAGGATCGTGCGGTCGAGGTCCATCGCGACGGCGCGCACGGTGCCGGCGTCCAGCGCGGCCGGCAGCGTCACTTCGTCTCTCCTGACAGGTAGGCGGCGATCTGATCGACGTCCGACCCGCCCAGCAGGCCCTTCGGCATGCCCGGGCGGCCGTCGATGATCGCGCGGCGCACCTGCTCGAGCTGGGGCCGGTTGGCCGGATCGAGCAGGTTGGTGGCGTTCCGAACCGGCGTCTTCGCGTCGGCGGAGATGCCGTGGCAGGAGGCGCACTTCTGCATGTAGAGGTACTGCGAGTGGTGCGCGGCGGTCTCGCCTCCGCAGCCGGTGGCCGCCGTGAGTGCGATCACAATCGCTGTCGCTGCCGCCAACCGCATCCCGCGAGCGTATCCTTCAGGTTCGATGGATGACGCCGACAGGACACTCTGCGATCTGATCCAGAACGACTTTCCGGTGGTGGCGCGGCCCTACGCCGCGCTGGGCGAGCGGCTGGGGGAGAGCGAGCAGCAGGTGCTGGAGCGGATCGCGCGGCTGCGGCAGGAGCGGATCATCCGCCAGATCTCGGCGATCTTCGACACGCGCCGGCTGGGCTATCGCTCGTGCCTGGTGGCCGCGCGCACATCGGCCGAGCGGGCCGACGATGCCGCCGCGGCGATCAACACGCATCCCGGCGTCACCCACAACTACGAGCGCGAGCACGACTTCAACATCTGGTTCACGGTGGGCGTGCCGCCCAACTCGGCGATCGGGCTCGACCGCACGATCGAGCTGCTGGGCGAGCTGGCCGAGGTGGACGTGATCAGGCCGCTGCCGGCGCTGAAGTTCTTCAAGATCGGCGTCGACCTCGACATCCAGGGCGGCCGCGACCCGGCCGCGAAGCGCGCCAAGCGCGAGCTGACGCTGCCGACGCCGCCGCCGGAGGCGCTGGGCGACCAGGACATCGCCGCGATCCGGGCGCTGCAGGCCGACCTGCGGGGAGTGCCGGAGCCGTTCGCGGCGCCGGCGGAGCGCGCCGGCTACACCGTCGAGGAGCTGCTGGCCAAGGCCGGCGAGTTCCACGCCACCGGTCAGATGCGCCGGTTCGCGGCGGTGCTCTACCACCGCTCGGCCGGGTTCGTCTACAACGGCATGGGCGTGTGGAAGGTGCCGGAGGACGACGTCGAGTCGGTCGGCCAGCTGATGGCCGCCTACCGGGGCGTGTCGCACTGCTACCAGCGGCCGACCTATCCCGACTGGCCCTACAACCTGTTCTCGATGACGCACGGGCGCACGAAGCAGGAGTGCGAGGACGTGCTCGACGCGATCTCGGGCGAGACCGGGCTGACCGAGCGGATCACGCTCTACTCGACCAAGGAGTGGAAGAAGACG
>DASUHV010000183.1:0-7330 GCA_036273355.1 Gaiellales bacterium | reverse complement strand
CCGTGGCCGAGGGCGCCGAGCTGGGCGTCTTCGTCGACCTCGACACCGGCCTCGGCCGCTGCGGCGTGCCCGCCGGCGAGCCTGCGCTGGTCGACGCGCTGGCCGACCGGGTGCGCGAGCTGCCGGGGCTGCGCCTGCGCGGCATCACCAGCTACCGGAGCATCGGCTACGCCGGCGGCGACGGCGACACGGCCGCATCGGGCCGCGAGGAGGGTGAGACGGTGGTGGCGGCCGCGCGGCGGCTGGGCCTGGACGAGGCGGCGGCCGGCAGCACGCCCACCGGCCAGGCGGTTGCCGCGGTGCCCGGGGTGACCGAGGTGCGCGCCGGCACCTACGTGTTCAACGACCTGATGCAGCTGGGGAACGGCTCCGCCCAGCCGCAGGACGTGGCGCTCTCGATCCTGACCACGGTCGTCAGCTCCAACCGCGAGGGGCGGGTGACGGTGGACGGCGGGTCAAAGACGTTCTCCGGCGATGTCGTGCTCGACGACGAGGGCGGGCGCATGGTCGCGCGCAGCGTGGACGGGTCGATCGTGCTGGACGGGCTGACCGAGGAGCACGGCGTCGGGCGCACATCACGGCCGGTGGCGGTGGGCGAGCGGATCGCGTTTCATCCCGTCCACGTCTGCACCACGGTCAACCTCAGCGACCAGCTGTTCGCGGTGCGCGACGGCCGGGTCGAGGCGGTCTGGCCGGTGGCCGCGCGCGGCCACCGAACCTAGCGCTGCTCAGCCACCGCCTGCACGGCGCGCACGATGCCCGAGTAGCCGGTGCAGCGGCACAGGTTGCCGGACAGCGCCAGGCGGATCTCGTCCTCGTCGGGCGACGGGTTGCGGTCGAGCAGCGCCTTCGCCGAGATCAGCATGCCGGGGGTGCAGAACCCGCACTGGACGCCGCCCTGGTCGAGGAAGGCCTGCTGCAGCGGGTGCAGCTCACCGTCCGCGCCGGCCAGGCCCTCGATGGTGACGATCTCGCGGCCGTCGGCCTGCAGCGCCAGGTACGAGCAGGAGTTGACCGGCTGGCCGTCCAGCAGCACCATGCAGGCGCCGCACTCGGAGTCGTCGCAGCCCTCCTTGGCGCCGGTCAGCCCGACCTCGCTGCGCAGCACCGACAGCAGGTTGCGGCCGGGCTCGATCGCGACCGGGTAGGCGCGGCCGTTCACGTTCAGGGTGGCGTCGTACCTCATGCTGCTCCTCCGTTGACCGCACCGTGGAGGGCGGGGCTGGCTGGGATCGGGAACCGCCCGCCGCGGGCGCGGGTGATCGCTGTGCTGATCGCGCGCCGGGTGAGCACGGCCGCCATCGCCCGCCGGTAGTCGGCCGAACCGCGCACGTCGGAGATCGGCCGCGAGGCGCCCGCCGCCGCATCCGCCGCCGCGTGCACGGCGGCGTCCGAGGCGTCGCTGCCGTTGAGCGCCTGCTCGGCCTCGGCCACGCGGTGGATGGTGGGCGCCAGGGCGGTGATGGCGATGCGCGCGTCGCGGACGGTACCGCCGTCGAGCGTGACCACCGCGGTCGCGCCCACGATCGCGATCTCCATCTGGCGGCGGTACTCGAGCCGCGCGTAGCAGCTGCCGGTTCCGTCCTTCGGAGCGGGGAGGGCCAGCTCGGTCAGCAGCTCGCCGGGCTCGGCCACGGTGCGACCGGGGCCGGTGAACAGGTCCGCCAGCGCCACCCGCCGGATGCCCGATGCAGAGCGCAGCGTGGCGACCGCGTCGAAGCAGATCAGCGGGCCGCCGGTCTCCATCGCCGGCGAGGCGTTCATGACGTTGCCGCCGATGGTGCCGGCGTTACGGGTGGCATGGCTGCCCACGATCGCGGATGCGTCCGCCAGGGCGGTGAATCGCTCGCACGCCGTGCTCGAGGCGACGATGTCGGCGTGGGTGGCGAGCGCGCCCAGCACCAGGCCGCCGTCCTGCTCCCGGATCCCGCGCAGCTCGGACACGCGGTGGATCGCGACCAGGGCGTCGGGCAGCGGCGCCTTGCCGCCGCGGGCGCCGACCACCAGGTCGGTGCCGCCCGCGATCGGCCGCGCGCCGGCGGCCATCGCCTCCAGCGCCTCTTCGACCGAGGCGGCGGCCGTGTAGCTCTCCGCGCTCATCGCTGCATCGCCTCCCACACCCGCGCCGGGGTCATCGGCAGCTCGTGCACGCGTGCGCCGGTGATCTGTGCGATCGCGTTGGCGATCGCGCCCGGAGTGGGCACGCAGGGTGGCTCACCGATGCCCTTGGAGCCCTTCGGGCCGCCGGCACCGGGCTTGGTCGGAGAGTCCACCCAGCCGATGTGGATCGGCGGTGAGTCGCTGGCCGTCTGCAGCTTGTAGTCGAGCAGGTGCGGGTTCAGCTGACGCGCGTCCTCGCCGAGCAGCGAGCCCTCCAGGGTGGCCATGCCGATGCCCATGACGACGCCGCCCTCGACCTGGCCGTTGGCGCCGATCGGGTTCAGCACGCGTCCCGACTCGTGCACCGCGGCCACCTCCAGCACCCGCACGACGCCCGTCTCGCGATCGACCTTGCAGCGCACCGCGTGCGTGATGAAGGTGGGTGCAAGGAACGACTCCATCCCCAGCCGGCCGGTGCACCCGGCCGCGTCTGACGCGGGCATCTCCGGCACCGCATCGGCGCCGCGGCCGAGCAGCAGGGTGCTGCCGTGGGCGGCCTCGGCCAGCTCCGGGATGGTGACCGACTTGGTGGGCGACCCCTTCACCGACACCGCGCCGTCCTTCAGCTCCAGGTCGTCACGGTTGGCCTCCAGCTGCTCGGCGGCCAGGTCGAGCAGCTGCTCCCGCACGTCGTTTGCGGCGGCCATGACGGCGCGCCCGTTGTTGAAGGTGGTCTGTGAGCCGGACGCGCCCGAGTCGAACGGGCCGGCGTCGGTGTCCTGATACAGCAGCGAGAAGCTCTCCGGCTCCATGCCCAGGATCTCCGCCGCCAGCAGCGGCAACGCCATCACGGCGCCGGTGCCGCACTCCTGCGCGCCGGTGATGATGGTGGCCGACCCGTCGCCGTTGATCTTCACGTAGGCGCCGGAGGCGATGCCGAACGACGGCCACCAGCCGACGGCGACCCCGATCGCCTCGTCCTCGGGCAGCTCCTTGCCGTAGCCGATCAGCTCGACCGCCCGCTCCAGCGTCTCCGCGGCGCCGATGTCCTCGAACACCTGCCGGGTGGGCCCCTCATCGCCGTTCTTGACGATGTTGCGGCGGCGGAACTCGACGGGGTCCATCCCCAGCTGCCCGGCCACCGAGTCCATGTGCTGCTCGAGCGCCCAGCAGGCCTGGGGGGCGGTGGGGGCGCGCACCGAGCCGGAGGGCGTGGTGTTCGTGTAGGCCAGGCTGGCGTCGACGAAGACGTTCTCGATCTTGTAGGGGCCGGCCGCCATCATCGCGGCCAGCTGCGGGAAGAACGGCGCATCGGCGCTGTAGGCGCCGTTGTCCAGGATCAGGCGGCCGCGGCGGGCAACGATGCTGCCGTCCCTGCGCACGCCGGTCTCCAGCTCGAGCACCTGTCCCTCGCGGCGGTGATCGGGTGCGAGGAACTCCTCGCGGCGCGAGAACACCAGGCGCACGGGCCGCTGGGCGACCCGGGCGAGCGCTGCCACCTGGGCCTCGTAGTGGAACTCGCACTTGCCGCCGAACCCTCCCCCCAGGTGCGGCACCACGATGCGGACGTGCGCCTCGGGCAGCTCCAGGGTGGTGGCCACGCCGCTGCGGGCGATGAACGGCACCTGCGTCGACGACCAGATCGTGACCCGGTCTCCCTGCCACTGCGCGACCACGGCATGGGGCTCGATCGGCACGGCGTGCGACATGTCGGCGACGTACCGCTCCTTGACGACGATGTCCGCCTCGGCCATGCCCTTTTCAGGATCGCCCTTGAGGATCGTCGAGCGCGAGCAGTCGTTGCCTTCGCGGACGACATCCTCGGAGGCTCCGTACGACGCCCAGTCCTCGTGCAGCAGCGGTGCACCGGGCTGGAGGGCGGCCTCGACATCGCTGACGATCTCGAGCGGCTCGTAGTCGACCTCGATCAGCTCGACCGCTCGCTGGGCGATCTCGTCCGTGAGTGCCGCCACCGCCGCAACCAGCTCGCCCTCGTAGCGCACCTTGTGCTTCGCGAACAGCCGCCGGTCCTGGACAAACGGCCCGTAGCGGACGTCGGGCACGTCCTCGTGCGTGATCACGGCGAACACCCCCGGCAGCGCCCTGGCCTTGGAGGTGTCGATGCGCGTGATGCGGGCGTGGGCGTGGTCGGAGTAGCGGAACTTCGCCTGGAGCATGCCGGTCATGTCCAGGTCGGCGGTGTAGCGCCCAAGGCCGGTCACCTTGTCCTTGCCGTCCTGCCGGATGAACGGCTTCTCTGCTGTGGCCAACGCGAGCTCCTTCAATCGAGGCGGGGGCTGATACTACGCGAGACGGGGCGGCCGGAACAGCCCGGAGCCGGGCTGATGCCGTCTGTTACGAGCCGGACGTGGCCAGATCGATGCGCGTGAAGGAGGCGCGGCCGGCGGCCTCGCGCACCGACCACAGCTGGTCGGGGCGGATCGAGAGCAGCGCGTTCTGGTCGGGCAGCGTGATCGTGGCGCCGGCCAGGCGGTTCAGCGAAGGGTCGAGCTCGCGGACGCCCTGGCCCGCGAGCGCCAGCCAGATCGCGCCTCCTGCCGCGGCCATGGCGGAGGCCGGTGCCGGCAGGGCGATTGCCTGCGGGGGGCGGCCGGGCGGCCCGTCGAAGCGGAGCAGCTGCGGGTGTCCGTCGCGGGTGCCCGCGACCCACACGGCGCCGGCTCCCGCTGCGATCAAGCTGGGGACGAGCCCGGACAGCCGCGTCGCGCCCAGCACGTGCCCGTCCCCGGCGCTGAGCGCGACGATCGAGCTCGCGGTCAGCGCCCACACCCGCCGGCTGCTGCCGGCGATTGCCAGCACGCCGGTCACCGGCGTGAGGGTGGCCCGCTCATTGTCGATGCGGGCAACGCCTCCGGCCAGCGCCGCCCAGATCTGGCCGTTGGCCACCAGCGGCGCGCAGGCCGTGGCCGGTGTCGAGCAGGCGGCGGCGCCGGGCAGCGGCAGGCGCGACTGCACCTTGCCCGAGCCGCGGTCGCGGAACACCAGCTCGGCGCCCGCGGGGCCGTTCACCAGCGACAGCAGCGAGCCGCCGGAGACGGCCAGCCCCAGCGCCGGGCGGACGGAGGAGAAGGTGTAGTTGACCGAGCCGTCGGCCGCCGCCAGCCGGGTGACCGAGCCGCCCGCGGCCTGGTACCAGAGGCCGCCGTTGCCGGCGGCGGCGACGGCGATGCCGTGGCGAGCCGGGGCGGTGGCGGCGACGGTGGTCGAGACGGTGAAGGCGGGCGGACGCCTGCTGACGGCGGGGGCCGGTGCGGGTGCCGAGCCACCGGAATCGCCCTGCAGCCACATCACCATGCCGATCGTGGCCGCGACCGCGATCGGGAGCATCAGCGCCGCGATCGCCAGCCGGCCCGCCCGGCGGCGGTCGCGGGCGATGTGTTCGCGCGCCGGCGCGCGAACGACGGCGGGGGTGGGAGGCGGGGCGGGGGGTGGGAGCGGCACGCGGCCGGTCGCGGGATCGATGCGGAGCCCGTGCTCGGTGGTCTCACGCGCGGTCAGCAACGCGAAGCGAGGGTCGTCGACGTGCTCGACCACCAGATCGCCTCCCGGCTCGGGTGCCCGCGCCGCGGGCGGTTCACGCGGATCCGTCACGAGCATCCACTGTACAAACGACCTCGGCTAGCGCGGCCGCAGCGGACCGGTAGGATCTGCCGCATGCATTCCTCTTACGCCCTTGACGCAAGCGATTTCGCCGTCGAACGGGACGGCAAGCAGCAGCCCCTGTCCGAGCTGTGGCCGGGCGGGTACCAGCCCGGCGACCGGCTCGGCGTCGTGCTCGCCCAGCCGATGGACGCCGTCGGCTGCTCCAACCTGATCTGCGCGACCATCACGCTGTTCTACGACTACATGCGGGCCACCCTCGGCACCGGCAACTTCTTCCGCTACTGCGACACGTACCTGTTCGGGGTGGGCTGCGAGGCCGGCGACTTCAACCAGCTGGACATCTGGCCGCTGCACAAGTGGGTGACGATCCTGAACCCGACCACCGAGGCGCTGCTGGAGGCGGTCAACGACCGCAAGGTCAACCTGCTGGCGATCCCCGAGACCGGCGCGCGCTGCCGCGGCGAGGTGGTGCTCTCGACGTGGAACGCCTACCTGTCGCACGTGAAGTCGGTCGTGACGTACTCGCCGCGCACCGGCGTGGCGCGCGACTCCGACGTGCACCTGGTCGGAAACCGCGTGGTCGAGAGCTACGTGGAGCAGGCGATCTTCACGACGCCCGGGCTGGACGCCGGGTTCCAGGCCAGGCTGCGGCGGCTGCGGCGGAACATCGACCGGGAGGAGAAGCAGCCGGTCGAGGGCTACCGCACGCTGGCCGGACCGGCGCAGGCGCGAGCGCTGCTGGGCGTGACGCAGGTGCTGCCGCCCGGCCACCAGGAGCTGACGCGACGCGCGACACCGACGACGATCATGCCCGTGGAGGTGCCGATGCCGGCCCTCGACGGCGACTCGGCCCCTTTTGACATCGCCGCCGCCGCGGCGCTGCAGGTCGATCAGCCGGCACCGTCCGGCGCCTACCCCGACGGGCTGCTGCGCACGGGGTTCGACGGGATCCAGCGGCGGCTGGGCGGCAACTTCGCGGAGTGGGAGGGCTGGGACTGGATCTCGGACTTCGGCGACCCGATCGCCGAGCACCACGCGGTGCGCGAGGCGGTCGGCATCTGGGACGAGTCGCCGCTGCGCAAGTGGTTCTTCAGGGGCAAGAAGGCGATGGCGGCGGTCGACTACTGCTTCACGGCCGACATGGCCGGCCTCGAGCCGGGGCAGGCGCGCTACGCGCCGTTCGTGGACGCGCAGGGCAGGATGCTGGGCGACGGCGTTGTCTTCCGCGGCGACGACCCGGAGAACGTGCTGGTGGTGACGGCGCTCGACACCGACGCCGACCACTTCCGGCGGATCACGGGCGACTTCGGGATCGAGATCACGGAGCACACGATGGAGATGCCGCACCTGCAGGTGCAGGGGCCGCGCTCGCGCGAGCTGCTGTCTGCCGTGACCGACGCCGACGTGGCCGGGCTGCGGTACTTCCGGTTCCTGACGGAGCCGGTCTCGGTCTGCGGTGCGCCCTGCTACGTGGCCCGCACGGGGTACTCGGGTGAGCTCGGCTACGAGGTGTTCTGCGAGCCCGGCGACGCGGAGAAGGTCTGGCAGGGGCTGCTCGACGAGGGCGCCGCGATGGGCATCCGGCCCTACGGGCTGGCGGCGGTCG
>DASUHV010000182.1:0-5104 GCA_036273355.1 Gaiellales bacterium | reverse complement strand
GACGGCGCGAAGAGCGCCGACAGCTCGCGGGCATGCCGCAGCTGACCGGCGATGAACGCCTTCGCCGTGTCCGACAGGAAGAACTCGTCGTCGGGGTCGTAGAACGCGTTCTTGCCGCCGGTGAAGAGCGACTGGTGCGTGTGCATGCCGGAGCCGTTCTCGCCGAACAGCGGCTTCGGCATGAAGGTGGCGTGCAGACCGTGCCGCTGCGCGACCTCCTTCACCAGCGACCGGTAGGTCATGCAGTGGTCGGCCATCTGCAGCGCGTCCGCGTAGCGGATGTCGATCTCGTGCTGGCTGGGGCCGACCTCGTGGTGCAGGTACTCCACCGGGATGCCCATCTCCTCGAGCGCCAGCACGATCTCCTTGCGCAGGTTGACCGCGGCGTCCATGGTCGTGTCCTCGAAGTAGCCGCCCGCGTCCAGCGTGTGCGGCCGGCCCTGCTCGTCCATCCGGAACAGGAAGAACTCGAGCTCGGGACCGATCTTGAAGCTGTCGAAGCCCAGCCCGGCCATGCGGTCGAGCGCGCTTCGCAGCACCTGCCGCGAGTCGGCCTCGTACGGCTCGCCGTCGGGGGTGCGGATGTCGCAGAACATCCGCGCCGACGCGTGCTCGCCCGACTCGGGCGGCATCATCCTGAAGGTGGCGGGATCCGGCATGGCGATCATGTCGGACTCCTCGATCGCGTTGAACCCGGTTACCGACGACCCGTCGAAGCCCATCCCGTGGTCGAGTGCCGATGCCAACTCGTCACGCGTGATCGCGAAGCTCTTGAGCCTCCCGACCAGATCGGTGAACCACAAACGCACGAACTTGATCTCCGCCTCGCCCACCTCGCGCAGCACCTGCTGGCGCGCCTCGGCGACCCTGGCCGTGGTGGTGTCGATCGTCTCCATCGTGCTCCCTTCGCTCGGTTTCCGGGCACAAAAAAACGCCCCCAGGTGGCTCCCGACGGAGTCACCTGGAGGCGTCATCGCCCCTCGCGGCCGGCGCCGTTGCCGACCACACGAGCACGATAGCCGATCGCGCGGATGGGGTGTCGCGGCTAGCCGGTCGCGGCGATCACAGCGGCCAGCACGTCCACGACCTGCGGGTCGAAGTCCCTGCCCGAGCAGCGGCGCAGCTCCTGCATCGCCTCCTGCGACGGCCGCGCCCTGCGGTACACGCGATCGGTGGTGATCGCGTCGTACGCGTCGCAGGCCAGGATCACGCGCGCCCCCAGCGGGATTTCGGGGCCGGCCAGGCCGTTGGGGTAGCCGCTGCCGTCCCAGTGCTCGTGGCAGCTGATCACCAGCTCGGCCGCGCCGGCCAGCGCCCGCACGGGCTCCAGGATCTGCGCGCCCAGCTGCGGGTGCGTCTTCATCACGGCCCACTCCGACGCCGTCAGCGGGCCCGGCTTGTTGAGGATCTCGGCCGGGATCCCGATCTTGCCGATGTCGTGCAGCGCCGCGGCCACGCTGATGTCCCGCAGCTCGGAGCCGGAGACTCCCAGCCGGTCGGCGACCGCCGTGCACAGGCCGACCAGGGCCTGCGCGTGGTCGTTGGTGTAGGCATCCTTCGCGTCGAGCGCATTGCCGAGGGCCTGCATGGTGGCCAGGAACGACGTGTCGAGCTCGTCGTAGAGGGCGCGGTTGGTGATCGCAAGCAGCGCCTGGTCGGCGATGCCGAGCAGCATCCGCTGGTCGCGCGGAGAGATCGGCCCGCGGCGCGGCCCCCGCTGCACGATCACGGCGCCGCGGTTGCGCGACCGCTCGCCGATCGCGATCACCGCATACGTGGTGCCGGCCGGCGCGGCGTCCAGGCACCCGGTCAGGGCCGGGGTCTGGTCGAGATCGAGCGACGCGATGCCGCGTCCCGACAGCGCCGCCGCCAGCGGCTGGTCGGTGACGCGCAGCCTGGCGCGCATCAGGCGGTGCGCCTCGCGGGGCGTGTAGCCGACCGTGGTCGCGGGCACCAGCATGTCTCCGTCGCGCTCCCAGATCGAGATTCCGGCGCACTCGACCAGCCGGTCGATCGCGATCGCCAGCATCGACGCGATGCCCTCGACGTTCTCCTGCAGCGACAGCGCCGCGCCCAGCTCGAGCAGCGCCTCTGAGATGTCGGCCGCCTCCTGCTGCTCGGCGATCAGGCGCACGTTCTCGCAGGCGATGGCGGCGTGCGCCGCGATCACCTCGAGCAGGCGCAGGTCGTCGTCGTCGAACCGGGCCAGGCCCTCCTTGCTGAGCACGATCACGCCCACGGATCCGTGCTCGGAGACCATCGGCGCCACCAGCATCGACTCGTCGATCGGTTCGGTGCCGGGGATCTCGACGCTGAAGGGCACGGCCGACGCGTCGTCGATCCGCAAGGGCTTTCTGGTCTCGAACACACGGCCGGTGATGCCCTCGCCGACGGCGACGACCAGATCCTCGACGTCCTCCCCTGCGTAGACCTCGCCCACGCCCATCAGCGCGGCCGGAAGCAGCAGGTCTCCGTCCTGCGAGACGACGTAGAACCGGCAGGAGTGGTAGTCGATCAGCGTGTGCAGCTGCCCGACGACGATCCGCCCCACCTCTGGCAGGGACCGCACCCCGATGAAGGCTCCGGCCAGCGATCGCACGAGCTGCATCTGCTCGAGCGCGCGGTCGCCGCGAGCGGTCTGCCCCGGTGCCATCGCCTGCTCCAGCAGCATGTACTCGCGCGCGGCCGAGACTGCGGCCACCATCTCCAGACAGGAGGCCAGGTGCGCGGCCAGCGCGGCGGCGCAGGCCCGATCGGCGTCGGACAGCTCGCGGCCGGGATGGGCGGTGGCGGCGATCACATGGCTGACCGCGCCTTCGGACACGATCGGCACCGCGACCAGCTGCAGCCGGCCGAAGGCGCCCTGCGTGACCCCGCTGCCATGGCCGTCGCAGAGCTCCACGGCGGCGGTCATGCGGGCTTCACCGACCCGGCTGGGTCGGGCGCCGGAGCGGGCCCAGCGGCCCTCGCAGGCGAGGCCGGTCTCGGTCAGCTTGACCGCCGCGACGGCGTCCAGCGCCAGCAGGCGCCCGAAGGCGGCGCATCCCGCCTCGAGCAGCGCGGCACGCTCGCGTTTGGAGCTGAGCTCGGCGAGGGTCGCCACGAGGTCCAGCGAGGCGTCGGACGCGTCGGCCGGGACGGCGGTGACCCGAGTACGGTGAGGCATCTGCAGGGAACCTAGGCGATGACGTCGAAGAAATGCAATCCCCAGTTCCGGGTAACGGCTCTACTGCAAACGTGACACCTGCTGCTGGAGCCGTCGCCAAGGGCCGAAACCGGCTCGGCGGCAGGCTCTGCCGTCCGGCCACCTGGTGATACTGCAACGACCGCCGCCGTGAACGATCGCATCACTGCCACCCCGGTTCATCCCGCCAACGGCGCCGGCAACGCCACCTCGCCGGCGGCTACCTGGTGCGACTGGTGGCCCTGGCTGTTCGCGATCGACCCGCAGCGCGTCTGGTCGAACCGCACGCCGCTGCCGCCGGTTTCGGTCTCGACAGACACTCACTAGATCGGATTGGATGATTGACTCCACGAGCTGCGCGGCGCCGGACTGGTCTGGGACACACTGGACGCCACGATCGTCCTCGTCCAGGACATCATCCAGCCTGAACTGCGGACGCTCCCGTCGCCCAGCGCGCCCCATCCTGCGCCCAGCATCCACGCATCCCGTGGAATCAATCATCTAGCCTGATAGGCGGCATGGCGCACGCCCACCACCACGGGCACCACCACCCTCAAGTCGATCGCGAACGCGGTCGCCGCGGGCTGACGATCGCCCTGGGGCTGACGCTGGCCGTGTTCGCAGCGGAGGTGCTGGGCGGCCTGGCGGGCGGCAGCCTGGCGCTCCTGGCCGACGCGGGCCACATGCTGACCGACGCGGCCGCGCTCCTGCTGGCGCTGCTGGCTGGGTGGATGGCGAGCCGTCCCGCCCGCGGCCGGCACACCTTCGGCTGGCAGCGGGCCGAGATCCTGGCCGCACTGGCCAACGGGCTGGTGCTGGTGCTGATCGCGGCCGCCACGCTGTATGCGGCCCTGCAGAGGATGTCCGACCCGCCCACGGTCGAGGGCGGGATCACCCTGCTGGTGGCGACGGCCGGTCTCGTGTTCAACCTGGCGTCTGGCGGGGTGCTGATGCGCTCGGGCGGGGGCCTGAACGTGCGGGCGGCGCTGCGCCACGTGCTGGCCGATGCGCTGTCCTCGTTCGGCGTGATCCTGGCGGCGCTCTGCATCGTCTTCTTCGGCTGGCAGATCGCGGACCCCCTGGTCAGCATCGCGATCGCGGTGATGATCCTGCTGGCCGCCGTCTCGATCGTGCGCGAGTCGCTGGACGTGCTGCTGGAGGCGGCGCCGGCCGGCATCGACGTGGAGCGGATGGGGCAGGCGATGGCGGGAGTGGACGGCGTCATCGAGGTGCACGACCTGCACGTGTGGACGGTCACCTCCGGCTTCGCCGCGGTCGCCGCGCACGTCACGGTGGAGTCGAGCGCGGAGCCGTCCCTGGTGCGGCGCCGCATGGCCGAGATGCTGGAGCGGCACTTCGGGGTCACCCACTCCACGCTGCAGGTGGAACGGGAGGGCGCCGAGAACGCGCTGTTGCAGATCCGCCGCGGCGACGACGCCGTCGGCGGAGTCTGAACAGACTTACAACGCCGTGGCCTGCTCCAGCGCGCGGGTCTCCTCCGGCGACAGCTCCAGGTCGCTCTCGCCCGCCGTCACCTGCTTGATGTAGATGCGCGCGTACTCTCGATCCTGGATCGCCGTCAGGATCATCCCGTTGGCGCCCGCATCCAGCAGCGCCAGCGACACCGACTGGCGACCACCCGTGCCCTCGAGCGCGTCGTAGCGCAGGAGCGCCCAGCGCTGGAGGACGCCGTCGAGGCGCCCGGTCACCTGCTGCAGGCCCTGCTCGACGTGGTCGGCGCGTGACTCGACGTGCTCGACCCGCGCCAGCAGGCCCACGGCGTACTCGACCAGGTCCTGCTGGTCGGCGCCCAGCAGCAGCCGCTGGCCGCGCCGCATCCGGCGCAGCTGCACGATCAGGTAGATCGTCGCCAGCCCCAGCAGGACGGCCAGCGCGCAGGCAACGGCGGCGACCAGCAGG
>DASUHV010000181.1:0-12716 GCA_036273355.1 Gaiellales bacterium | reverse complement strand
CAGCACGACCGGAAACGGCGCCTTCCGCCAGACCAGCACCGCCGCAACGGCCAGCGCCGGCACCCGCGCATCGAGCACCAGCTTGCCGCCGCCGTCGAGCGTCTGCACGGCCACCAGGGCGGCCACCAGCGGCACGCTCAGAAGCTCCAGCGCCTGCGTTACGTCCGCGGGCAGCTGCCGGTTCCCGACCACGACCGGCCCCACGGCCTTCAACACGTAGGCGCCGGCCGCCAGCGCCAGCAGCGCCGTCCAGCTCATGCCGCCACCTGGGCGCGGCGCAGCACGATCAGGCCAGGGATCACGCCGAACGCGGAGAACAGGATCGGCACGCCGACCTGAGTGAACGGCACCAGGGCCGTCGCCAGCAGCGCGCCGGAGATGGCTGCCACCGGCGCGCCCGGGCGGCGCAGCTGCGGCGCCAGCAATGCCAGGAACGCCGCCGGGAACATCGCATCCAGTCCCAGCCGCCGCGGGTCGCCGAGGCCGCTGCCGGCGATCGCGCCGGCCAGCGTGCCCAGGTTCCAGAACAGGAACACGCTGAGGCCGGTGGCGAGGAACGCATGGTGGGCGGCGGCGGGATCATCCTGCGCGCGCGCCATGGCCGTCGACTCGTCGATCACCAGCTGGGCCTGCAGCGCGCGGCTGGCCAGCCGCCCCCGCAGCACCGGCACCAGCGACAGCCCGTACACGCCGTTGCGCGCGGCCAGCAGCAGCGCCGGGGCCAGCGCGGCGGCCGCCGATCCACCGGCGGCGATCACGCCCACCGTCGCGAACTGCGATGCGCCCGTGAAGACGAGCAGCGACATCGCGCAGGTCTGGGCCGGGCTGAGGCCGGCCGCCACCGACAGCACCCCGAAGGAGATGCCGTAGATGCCCGTCGCCGCGCCGATCGCAAGCGCCCTGCGGGTGATGTCGCGCCGCTCTGGTGCCTTCACCTGATCCAGATCGACCCCGAGCTGTAGTGCCGCAGGCCGAGGTGGAACGTGCCCCAGCCGATCAGGGCGAACAGCGCCGCCACGGCCACCATCAGCAGCACCTCGGGGGTGTCGAAGTTGCGCACCAGCCGGGCCGGCACGCCGGTCACGAACGCGGCCGGCACGGCGGTGAACAGCAGCATCTTGGTGGCGCCTCCGAACAGGTCGAGCGGATAGCTGGCGAAGATCAGGATCGCGTTGAAGCCCAGGTCGGCCTGCTCGCCGCGGCCGCCCACGAACAGCGTCAGCGACCCGCAGGCGACCAGGAACCCGATCAGCACCACCGAGCCCGCGACCACCCCGAACAGGAACATCGCCGCCCGCTCCGGGCTGGGGTTGCCGGCCAGCAGGAACACCACCGGGCCCAGCAGCAGGTCGCCGGTGTTGGCGGCGTCGACGCGGGTGCTGAGCAGGTGCGCGAGCGGCGGCACCGGCAGCGTCAGCGTCTCGTCGAGCGCGCCGTCGGCGGACAGCTGCCCGATCTTGCGGCTGTTCGCGCACAGGCCCAGCGCAACGCCGGCCGTGGTCAGCAGGATCGAGAACAGCACGATCACGTCGTGGGCATCCCAGCCGCGGAGGTTGCCGACCTGGTGGAAGAACAGCACCCAGAAGATGATCCAGGTGATGTCGTTGGCCACCATCAGCGACACCTGGAACCAGAACGAGTTGCGATTGGCGAGGCCGTTGGCGACCGCCGTGCGCAGCGTTGCGGCGACGGCGGTCATCCGCCCATCACCTGCAGCCGCCGCTCACCGGCGGCGAACACGGCTCCGGCCATCGCCAGCAGCGCGACCAGCCAGCCCAGCTGCCAGAGCAGCAGCAGCGGATCGGGGTGGCCGGAGGCGATCCGCCCGGGCACGTAGGCCATCGTCGCGAACGGCAGCGCGAAGCTGATCAGCTCCAGCGGGCGCGGCAGCAGCTCCAGCGGGATCAGCATGCCGCCGGGCAGGAACACCAGCTTCTGGAAGAAGAACCACGACGCCTTCGCGTCCAGCAGCCAGAACGCGATGCCGCCGAAGGCGTGGCAGGATGCGATGTTGGCAGCGCAGCCCAGCACCACCGCCGGCGCCGCCAGCCCCAGCGCCGGGAGCGACGGCGGCGCGCCGACGAACAGCCAGGTGATCAGAGCGCCCACCGTGAACGAGGCGATCAGGCGGGCGCAGGCCTCGCCCATGTCGATCGACATGCGCAGGCCCACCACCGACACCGGCCGCAGCATCTGCACGGCCACGGTGCCGCTGCCGATCTCGTCGCCGATCTCCTCGACCGAGCGCGGCCGCACGCCCAGCACCGCAGTCTGCGCGGCAAACACGTACCAGAGCAGCGACGTGCGGGTGTAGCCCTGCAGGGAGCCGCCGTTGGCATCGACCGCGGCCGTCCACAGCGCCGTCATCACGACCAGGATGATCGCGAAGAAGCCGATCCGCACCGACATGTCGCCGGGCGAGCGGATGGTGCGCAGGAAGCCGAGCCGCCACCCGGCCAGGTACGGGTTCACACCGGCCTCGCATAGATGTGGGAGACGATCTCCTCGAGCGGCGGGTCGGCCACCGAGATGTCGACCACGTCGTAACGGTCGAGCAGATCGTCCAGGACGCTCCGGATCGGGCGCCGGTCGGTGTCGACCACCAGCTTCGCGCCGGCGCCGGAGAGCTTCACCAGCCGCGCGCCCTCCACCTCGACGCTCGCGGGCGGCTGCTCGAAGCGCACGTCCAGCATCTTGGTGCCGAGCAGCGCGCGGCGCATCACCGACACGCGGTCGTCGTAGATCAGCCGTCCGTGGTTGATCACGATCACCCGCCGGGCCACCTGCTCGATGTCGGAGACGTCGTGCGACGTCAGCAGGATGGTGGTGCCCTGTTCCTCGTTGATGCGCACGATCAGGTCGCGGAAGCGCGCCTTCGCCACCAGGTCGAGCCCGATCGTGGGCTCGTCCAGAAACAGCACCTCCGGCGCGTGCAGCATGCTGGCCACCAGCTCGCATCGCATCCGCTGGCCCAGCGACAGACCGCGCACGGGCTGGTCGAACAGCTGGGTGGCGTCGAGCAGCTCGCCCAGCCGGGCCAGCCGGCGGCGCTCCTCGTCGGCGGGGATCCGGTAGATGCGGCCCAGCAGGCCGAAGGTCTGGCGCGGGGTCAGCTGGTACCAGAGCTGCGACCGCTGGCCGAACAGCGTGCCGATCCGCGCGGCCAGCTCGCGGCGCTTCTTCCAGGGCACGATCCCCAGTACGGCCGCATCGCCGCTGGTGGGGTGGAGAATGCCGGTCAGCATCTTGATCGAGGTCGACTTGCCGGCGCCGTTGGGCCCGATGTAGGCCAGGCGTTCGCCCGCCTCCACCGCGAAGCTGATGCCGGCCACCGCCTCGACCGGCTCGCCCCGCCTGACCGGGAAGGTCTTTCGCAGCTCGCGTGCCTCGATCGCGATCATGGCTCACCGTAGCAATCCGGTCGGGGCTACCATCCGGCCATGGTTTCCGAGCAGGATGTGCGGACGGCGCTGGTCGCCGTCATCGATCCCGAGATCCGCCGCAGCGTTGTCGAGCTGGACATGGTGCGGGCTGTTGCCATCGAGGGCAGCGGCGTCGAGGTGACGATCGCTCTGACCGTCCCGGGTTGCCCGATGAAGGCGAACCTCGAGCAGCAGGTTCGCGAGCACGTCGGTGCGGTCGAGGGGGTCGAGTCGGTGTCGGTGGCGTTCGACGTGATGTCGGCCGAGCAGCGCACCGCGCTGCGGCAGCGGCTATCGGGGGCGCCCGCCGGTGAGGAGCGCAAGCTGTCGCTGGAGCCCGCGACGCGCGTGATCTCCGTCGCCTCCGGCAAGGGCGGCGTCGGCAAGTCGTCGCTGACGGCCAACCTGGCCGCGGCGCTGGCGCTGGACGGGGCCGAGGTGGGCGTCGTCGACGCCGACATCTACGGCTACTCGATGCCGCGCATGCTGGGCATCTCGCGGCGGCCGGTGGCGGTCGACCAGATGATGATCCCGCCCGTCAACCACGGCCTCAAGATCATGTCGATCGGGTTCTTCGTCGACGGCGACGGCGCGATCCCCTGGCGCGGCCCGATGCTGCACCGCGCGCTCGAGCAGTTCCTGTCCGATGTCCACTGGGGCGCGCTCGACTACCTGGTGGTGGACATGCCTCCCGGCACGGGCGACATCTCGATCTCGCTGGGGCAGCTGCTGCCCGAGCCCGATCTGCTGATCGTGACCACGCCGCAGGCGGCGGCTCAGAAGGTGGCGCGCAGGGCCGCGGACGTGGCGTCGAAGACGGGCATGCGGGTGGCCGGCGTGATCGAGAACATGAGCTACCTGGTCTGCAGCTGCTGCGGCGAGGTCACGCACCCGTTCGGCCAGGGCGGTGGCCGGGAGCTGGCCGACGAGCTGGGCGTGCCGCTGCTGGGCCAGGTGCCGCTGGACGAGCGGCTGCGCGTGACCGCCGACGAGGGCATCCCGCTGGTGGTTTCCGAGCCCGAGAACGCCACCGCCAGGGCCGTGCGCGAGCTGGCCATCGCGGTGCCGCGTGTGCTGCGCCCGCGCAGCGGCGCCGAGCGCATCAAGAAGCCGCTGGCGGTGATCTGATCGCCCGTCGTGCTCCGGCAGGGTCAGGCTGAAGCCAGACCCTCGCTGCTCGTGATCAAGGGTCTGGCTTCAGCCTGACCCTGCTGTGCGAGCGAAGACTCTTCGTGTTCAGCACACGCTGGTCATTCACCGCGGCTGCGGCCAGTCCTCCGGTTCGGAGGCAGGCCGGCGCGGCGGAACGCCGATCACCTCGACGTCGTGAAGGTCATCGTTCTCGTCGTAGGACGCAACGACCATCACCCACGACCAGGACGCCTTCCAAGGCCCCTTCTGTCGGGCCGTCGGGCTGACCGTCCTGCTCGGAGGGCCGGCGAATTCGACGCTACGGCCCGCAGGCGCCTCGTCGGTAAACCTGGCGTAGATGAGTCTGTCCTTCTTGACGAAGTACGCTTTCGTCGCGGGCGTTTGCTCGCTGGGCATCGCGTCAGCCTAGCCGCGCAGAATCTCCAGCACCGCAGGATCGATGCGGCTGCCGTCCGGCCACATCCGCTCCTCCAGGTTCTCGACGCCGGCGTAGGCGTCGAGCGAGTCGAAGCCGCGATCCGCGAGCAGGCGTGACACCTCGTCGGCCAGCGCCCCCTGCAGCGGCAGGAACTCCTCGGGCGGGGTCTTCCCGAACAGCAGCTGGTGGATGCCGAGGATGCGGATCATCTCTGGCACCGGATCGGTGTGGTCGTCCACGCGCAGATCGATCAGGATGTCGTTGTTCCCCCCGTACCCGGCGCCGGTCTGGCGAACGACCAGCGCCGCCGACTGGCGTCCGCGTCGATCGCCGCCCGCCCGGTCGGCGGCGAGCAGCGCCGCGGCCATCCGGTCGGCCAGCGATCCGCCGGTTGCGGCGAAGGTGTCGACCAGCGCGTCGACAACCTGCGGGCCGGCCAGGATGTTGCCCTGGGCGGCAAAGCCCGGGCCGGTGCGACCGCCCGCCCAGTCCATGCAGTGCGCGCCGGTATGCGTTGCGCTGCCGCCCCGTCCGTCGACGATGCCGAGCTGCCGCTCGTCGGTTCCCTCGTCCGCCCCGGTCAGCGCATCCAGCGCCGCCTGGGCGCTGCTGCCCGCCGCCAGCCGCTCCAGCCCGTCCGGGCCGTAGCTGACGTTGGCGGCCGCCTGCGTCGCGATGGCACCGACATCACCCCGCACCCACGGCACCACCGCCCCGACGCACGGGAACTTCGAGGCCACCGCCACGCCCCACTGCCGCGCCTCGAGGTCGCACGCGACCAGTGAGAAGGTCATTCGACGGTGCCGCCCGGAGCCACGTCCAGCACCTCCAGCCCCGACACGTCGGCCGCCTCACGCCGCAGCTGATCGGGCGTGCCGTGCAGCGCGGGGAACGTCCCGTAGTGCGTCGGCACAACCTTCTTGACGCCCAGCATCCGGATCGCCTCGGCGGCCTCGAACGGGCCCATCGTGAAGAAGTCGCCGATCGGCAGGATCGCCACGTCGGGCTTGTACAGCCGGCCGATCAGGGCCATGTCGCCGAACACGCAGGTGTCACCGGCCACGTACACGCGCCGGCCGTCCTCGAGCGTGACGATGTAGCCGTTCGGGTCGCCCGTGTGCAGGATCGTTCCGTCCGGCTGGGTGAAGCTGGACGAGTGGCGGGCGTCGACCATCGTGAACTTGAGGCCCTCGGCCTCGGCGGTACCGCCCTTGTTGTACCCGATCACGTTCTGGACGCCGTTGGCCTCCAGGTAGTCGCCCAGCTCGATCATCGCCAGGACCGCCTTCGGCGTGTGCCTTGTCGCCAGGTCGACGGCGTCGCCGGTGTGGTCGTTGTGTCCGTGCGTGAGCAGGAGCACGTCGAACGGGCCGGGGTCCTTCAGCTCGTCCGGCACGACCGGGTTCCCCGTTACCCAGGGATCGATCAGCACCCGCTTGCCGCCGGGCGTCTCCATGATCCAGGTGGCGTGCCCAACCCAGGTCAACCGCAGTCCGTTTCCAAGCCCCATGGTCATCGCTCCCTTGCGTTTGAGTTCCGGCCGCAGACTACCGAGGGAGCAGGAAGCGCCGCCACCTGCGCGAAGTGAACGGGCATGACCATCACATCAGCACCACGCACCGCGACCGTCGGTGCGCTGCTGGCGGTCGCCGCCGGCCTGATCGCACCCAACAACCTGATCGCCTTCTACCTGACGGCGCTGGCAGCTGCGCTGCTGCTGTTCGCCGCGTTTCTCGCCTACCTCGACGCGGCAGAACGCCTGGATGCGCGCAGCGGGCTGGCGGTGGCAACGGCCGGCCTCGGCGCGGCCCTGGTGATGGCCGACGCCGCCATCCGCTTTCCGGCGGTGCTCGACCCGAGTGCACCCCAGGGCGCCAGCGCGCTGGCGGTGGCGGCGCTGCTCGTCGTGATGGCCGGAGTGGCCGGCGAGCTGGTATGGATGCAGGCTGATGACGCCGCATCGCTGCGCGAGCGGCTGCGCCCCGTGCGGCACATGCTGCACCGCTAGCAGACCCTTCGGCTACTTGACCCAGACGGGCGTGCCGATCGGGGTCCTCTTGTACATCCACCTGGCCTCCGGCGCCGGCATGCGGATGCAGCCGTGCGAGGCCGGGTAGCCGGGCACGCTCGCGAACGAGTGCATTGCGATGCCGCCGACGATGTAGCTGGCCCATGGCAGCCACACTTGGAACGGGACCGACCACGACATCCGCGACTTCGAGTAGACGTGCCAGTGGCCGGTTGGTGTGACGTGCCCCGGCGCGGCCGTCGAGACGTGGATCGCGCGCCGCACCTTGCCCAGCTTGCCGATCAGGAGCAGCACCTGCCTGCCCTTGTGCACCTCGACGTGGGCGAAGTGGCGGTGGCCGGTCCACGGCCGCGGCGTCACGGCCTTCTTGAGACGCGCCTGGGTGATTGAGCCCGCCACGCCGTCGCGCGTCAGCCGCGCCCAGCCCTGGTAGGCCATCACGGCCTGCATCGTGCGGTAGTCGTAGCACCCCGGCGTGTAGCTCTCCGGCAGGTACTTGTGCAGGCCCAGCTCGTGCTGGAGACGGTGGACGTCCGGCCCACACATGCCCTGAGAGAGGGTGCGGGCGCTGGCCGTTGCCGGGAACAGCACCACGATCGCCAACGCACCAACCGCCACCGCTGCCAGTCGCTTCATCGTCATCTCCCGATCAGTGATGCACTTGCCGTCTGCGCCAGATCGAGGAGCGGCCCGGGAATGATCCCGAGCACCATCACCGCGACCGCCGTTGCCAATACGGTAGCCGATGTTACGGCGAACGCCGGACGATATGGCGACTCCGGGATCGGCACATCACGGTCGACCAGCGCGAACGGGATCTTTAGGTAATAGCCGAGGCCGACCAGGGTCGCGGCCACGCCCACGACCGCCAGGTACGTCTGCCCGACGTCGACGGCGCTGCTCCAGATCGTGATCTTGGCGATGAACCCGCCCATCGGCGGCAGCCCGGCGAGCGACAGCATGAACACCACCATCGAGAGCGCCAGCAGCGGCCGCCGGTAGGCGTAGCCGCGGAAGTCATCGATCAACACCGGGCGTCCCAGCTCGCGCTCGCGGATCGCCACCAGCGCGAACGCGCCGATGTTCATCAGCGAGTAGATGGCCAGGTAGTAGAACATGGCGCGGGCGGCCGCCTGAGTGTGCACGGCCACCGCAGTGAACAGGAAGCCGGTGTGACCGATCGTGGAGTAGGCCAGCATGCGCTTCACGTTCGCCTGCCGCAGGGCCGCCAGGTTTCCGACCGCGAACGACGCGACCGCGAGCGCTCCGATCGCGTCCTGCCAGATGGCCGAGTCCTCGCCGAAAGCCGCCACCAGCACCCGGAACGCCAGCACCAGAGCCACGGTCTTGGTGGCCGCCGACATGAACGCGGTCACCGGTGTGGGCGCTCCCTCGTACGCGTCCGGCGTCCACATGTGGAACGGCGCCGAGTTGGCCTTGAACCCCAGCCCGACGATGATCATCGCGATGCCCAGCAGCAGCACGCCGCCGTGGGCGTCGCCGTGGCGGATCGACTGGGCGATCAGGTCGAACTCGAACTGCCCGGTCGCGCCGTAGACCAGCGCCGACCCGTACAGCAGGAAGGCGGCGCCCACCGAGCCCACGACCAGGTACTTGAGCGCGCCCTCCAGGCCCGGCAGCGCGTCCACGTCGATCGCCACCAGCACGTACAGCGCGATCGAGAACAGCTCCAGCGCGATGAACGCGATCACCAGGCTGTTCGACACCGCCAGCAGCGACATGCCGGCGGCGGCGGCCAGCAGCAGCGCGTGATACTCGACCGCGCGGTCGGCGAGATGCGGCATGCCCCACGCAACGACCACGGCCAGCAGGCCGGCCGCGAAGATCAGCAGCCGCGCGCCGTTGCCGAAGGCGTCGATCCGCAACGTGTCGTCGAACGCCGTGCGAGGCGCATCGTGCCACTGCGCGATCGGCGCCACCATGGCACCGGCGAAGGCGCCGGCCGCCACCGCCGCCCCGACGGGATGGGCCAGCCGCTGCGGCAGGAAGATCGCGCAGGTCAGAAGCACGCAGGCGCAGCTCAGGAGCACGATCTCTGGTGCGATCGCCGACCACGAGACGGGGACGGTGGTGACCGTGAGCGCGATCATCCGATCCGCTCCATCACGCCGAACGGCCACGCCGAGAGCACCAGCAGGATCAGCAGCAGCGGCACCGCCACCGCCAGCTCGGAGATCCGCAGATCGGGCGTGGTGGCGTCGACCCGCTCCCCGTCACCCTCGTGGGCGATCGCCGAGTACCAGCGCAGCATGTACATGGCGGCCAGCACGATGCCGAGCGAGGCGGCAGCGCCCAGCAGCGGCTGATAACCAAACGCGCCGATCAGGATGTAGAGCTCCGAGATGAACACGCTCGAGCCGGGCACCGCCAGCGCGAACAGGGCGGCCAGCAGGAACACGGTCGAGGCCACCGGCCGCCGGTTGGCGAGCCCGCCCAGCGACTTCAGGGCGTCGGTACCGGTGCGCAGCTCGACCAGCCCGATCAGCAGGAACGCCGCCAGCGAGACGATGCCGTGGTTGACCATCTGGAAGGTGGCGCCGGTGAGGCCGTTGTCGCTGAAGACGCCGCCCGGCCCGAGCACGAAGATGCCGATGATGATCAGGTTCATCTGGCCGACGCTGGAGTAGGCGACCACGCCGCGCGCGTCAGGCTGGCGGAACGCGACCAGCGATGCGTAGAGCAGGCCGGCCAGGCCGAGGCCCAGGAACAGCCAGCGCCAGTGGTAGGCGGTGGCCGGGAACAGCGGCACGGCGAACCGGATCAGCCCGTAGGCGCCGGCCTTGGAGATGACGCCGGAGAGCAGCGCCGTCACCTCGGGCGTCGACTGGCGGTACGCGTCCGGCAGCCAGCCGTGCAACGGGAACATCGGCGCCTTGATGCAGAAGGCCAGCGCGAATGCGCCGAACATCCACCATGAGTCGCGTCCCTGGGACGCCAGCACGCCCAGGTCGAACGAGTGCCCCTCCACCGCGAGCCCGGCGATGGCGACCAGCATCAGCAGCGATCCGGCCAGCGAGTAGATGATGAACTGGAGCGTGGCGAAACGGCGCCGCTCGCCGCCCCAGACGCCCATCAGCACGAACAGGGCGATCATCATGACCTCCCAGCCCGTGTAGAACAGCACCAGGTCGCGGGCCGTGAACAGCGTCACCAGCGATGCCTCGAGCAGCAGCAGCAGGCCCAGGTACAGGCTGAGGCGGTCGCGGCCGGCGCGGATCGCAGTCCAGACGGCGCTGGCCACGCCCACGGCGGTGAGGGCGACCATGAACATCGACAGCCCGTCCATGGCCACGTGGAAGTGCACGTCGGCGCCGCCGATCAGGTTCGGGATCCACACCCTGTCGGTGACGAACTGGCTGCCGCCGCCGACGTTGAAGGTCACGATCGCGACCGCCGCCAGCACCATCTCGGCGAGCACCGCGGCCAATCCCAGCGCCGCGGAGACGCGCCGGTCGAGCGGCAGGAAGCCGATCAGCACGGCGCACACCAGCGGCAGCGCGATCAGGGCGACGGTCACAGGTTCGCCTTCCCGAGGAAGAACACGGCCACCAGCGCCGCGCCGCCGGCCAGCACGGTCACGTACTGCCGCACGATCCCCGACTGGGCGAGCGCGGTGGCCCTGGCCACCGTCGCCACCGTGGTGCGCGCCAGCCACAGCGAGCCGCCGATGATCCAGCGCTCACCGACGCTGTCGAACGTGACGGCCAGCCACACCGCCGGGCGGTAGCCGATGTTGTAGTAGAGCTCGTCCCAGCCGAACTTGGCCTCGGCGATGATGGCCATCGTCCGGAACCGGCTGCCCACGGCGGCCACCCGGGCGGGATCGTCGTACAGCCGCCACACGTACAGCGCGCCGGCCCCGCCCAGGCCCCAGGCCAGCGCCGTCGTCAGGATGTCCTGCGGGACGGTGCCCTCGATCGTGGGCGCGGTCTGCGCGAGGAAGTCGCCGAAGAAGTTGGTGATGCCAAACCCGATCGACAGGAACCCGACCAGCACCGCACCGGCCGCCAGCACGGCCACCGGCAGGAACATCGTCCAGGGCGCCTCACCGTGGCCTGTGTGCAGGTGCTCCTTGGCGAAGTCGCTCATCTCGCCGTAGAACACGAGCCGCATCAGCCGCGTGGCGTAGATGCCGGTGAAGAGGGCTCCCACCAGGCCGCCCACGTACACGATCCAGCCGGCGGTGCCGCCTCCGTGCAGCGCGCCCTCCAGGATCGCGTCCTTGGACAGCGGCCAGAACCCGATCAGCGCGATGGTGCCCACCCACATCAGCGCGGTCGTGCGCGGCATCACCTTGGAGAGGCCGCCCATCCTGCGCACGTCCTGCTCGTTGGCGAGCGCGTGGATGACGATGCCGGCGCCCAGGAACAGCAGCGCCTTGAAGAAGGCGTGGCTGAGCAGGTGGAACATGCCGGCCGAGTCGTCGGCCACGCCCACGGCCGCGAACATGTAGCCGATCTGGCTCATGGTCGAGTAGGCGATGATGCGTTTGATGTCGGTCTGCACGAGCGCGATCACGCCCGCCATCAGCAGCGTGGCCACGCCGATCACCGCCACCAGCGTGCGCACGTTGGGCGCGTTTGCGAACAGCACGTGGCAGCGCGCGATCAGGTAGACGCCGGCCGTCACCATGGTGGCGGCGTGGATCAGGGCGCTGACCGGGGTGGGGCCCTCCATGGCGTCGGGAAGCCAGGTGTGGAGCGGGATCTGGGCCGATTTGGCGACGGCGCCCGCAAGCAGCAGCAGCGCAACCCAATTGGCGTCCGAGCTGCCCTTCGGCCACACGTCGTGCGCCCGCGTGAACACCTCGTGGTAGTTGGTGGTGCCGATGTCGCGCACCATGAAGAAGATCGCGATGGCGATGCCGACGTCGCCGATCGTGTTCATCACGAAGGCCTTCTTGGCGGCGGCGACCGGCGCCTCCTGCTCGTGCCAGAACCCGATCAGTAGGTAGGACGAGAGGCCGACCATGCCCCAGCCGGCCAGCAGCAGCACGAAGTTGCCGGCCATCACCAGCAGCAGCATCGAGAACAGGAACAGGTTCATGTAGGCGAAGAAGCGCCGCTGCTTGGGGTCGCCGTGCATGTACCCGATCGAGTACATGACGATCAGCGCGCCCACGCCGGACACGATCAGCATCTCGACCACCGACAGCTGGTCGACCTGGATCGAGAGCGGCACGTTGAGCACGTGGGTGTTGTGCGCCCCGGCCCAGGTGTAGAGCGTGTAGACGTGGCTGCGCGCGCTCTCGCCCTCGCCGAGGATCGAGAAGAACACGGCGGCGCCGCAGATGAACGAGGCGAACGCGATGGCCGTGGTCAGCCAGGAGGCGGGCTCGCGCCCGATCCGGTTGCCGGCGAGGGCCAGCACGACCACCCCGGCCAGCGGGAGGAACAGACACAGCCAGGAGAGCGTTTCCATCAGTGCCGAAGCGCCCTCAGCCGGTCGACGTCAAGCTCGGCCTTGCGGCGCGCCACGGCCACCACCAGCCCCAGGCCGACGACGACCTCTGAGGCCGCGATGCCCATCACGATCAGCGCAAAGACCTGGCCGCTCTGCTCACCCCAGTAGCGCGAGAACGCGATCAGCGTGAGGTTGCAGGAGTTCAGCATCAGCTCCACCGACAGCAGCAGGATCAGCGGGCTGCGGCGCGTGAACACGCCGAACATGCCGA
>DASUHV010000180.1:0-2457 GCA_036273355.1 Gaiellales bacterium | reverse complement strand
GGAGCTGGTGCTGATCACCGATGTCTGCCTGTGCCAGTACACCTCGCACGGGCACTGCGGGGTGCTGCGCGACGGCGACGTGGACAACGATCTGACGCTGGAGCTACTGGCCCAGACGGCGGTGTCGCATGCCGCCGCAGGGGCCGACATCGTTGCGCCCAGCGACATGATGGACGGCCGCGTGGCCGCGATCCGGGCGGCGCTGGACGCCGACGGGCTCACGTCGACGGCGATCCTGGCCTACAGCGCCAAGTTCGCGTCCAGCTTCTACGGCCCGTTCCGCGAGGCCGCCCACTCGACGCCGTCGGAGGGCGACCGGCGCGGGTATCAGATGGATCCCGCGAACGCCAACGAGGCGCTGCGTGAGGTGCTGCTCGACATCGGCGAGGGCGCCGACATGGTGATGGTGAAGCCGGCGATGCCGTACCTGGACGTGATCCGGCGCGTGCGCGAGGCGACGCTGGCGCCGATCGCGGCCTATCAGGTCAGCGGTGAGTACGCGATGCTGACGGCGGCCGCGCGCGATGGGCTGCTGGACGAGCGGGCGGCGGCGCTGGAGGCGCTGACGGCGATCAAGCGGGCCGGCGCCGACATGATCATCACGTACCACGCGTCACGGGCCGCCGGTTGGCTCTCCTAGGAGGGCCGCAGACCGAGGTCGAGTCCCAGCGGCTGTACCGGGAGGCGTGCCGCCTGATCCCGGGCGGGGTGTCGAGCCCGGTGCGGGCGATGCGGTCGGTGGGACGCGAGCATCCGCTGTTCGCGGCCGCCGGCGAGGGCGCCTGGCTGATCGATGCCGACGGCAACCGCTACGTCGACTGGGTGCTGTCCTGGGGGCCGCTGATCGCGGGCCACGCGCACCCGGCGGTGGTGGAGGCGGTCGGCCGGGCGGCGGCGCGGGGCACGTCCTTCGGGATGCCGACGGCGCTGGAGGTGGAGCTGGCGGCAGAGGTGGTGCGGGCGGTGCCGTCGGTGGAGATGGTGCGGTTCGTGTCGTCGGGCACCGAGGCGACGATGAGCGCGGTGCGGCTGGCGCGCGGGTTCACCGGCCGCTCGAAGGTGCTGAAGTTCGCGGGCGGCTACCACGGGCACGTGGATGCGCTGCTGGCGCAGGCCGGGTCGGGACTGGCCACGCTCGCGATCCCGGCGACCCCGGGCGTGCCGGCGGCGGTGACGGCCGACACCCTGATCGCGGAGTACAACGACCTGGAGGCGGCGCGGGCACTCGCGGAGATGCACGGCCACGACCTGGCGTGCGTGATCGTGGAGCCGGTGGCGGGCAACATGGGCGTGGTGCCGGCCGCGCCCGGGTTCCTGGAGGGGCTGCGCACGATCTGCAACGGCACGGGGGCGCTGCTGATCGCGGACGAGGTGATCACCGGGTTCCGGGTCGCCTACGGCGGCGCGCAGGAGCGGCTGGCGTTCCGGCCGGATCTGACCTGCCTGGGCAAGATTCTGGGCGGCGGCGTGCCGGCGGCGGCGTTCGGCGGCCGGGCCGACGTGATGCAGCAGCTGGCGCCGGTGGGCGACGTCTACCAGGCCGGCACCCTGTCGGGCAATCCGCTGGCGATGGCGGCCGGGCTGGCTACGCTGGCGCTGCTGCGCGAGCCGGGTGCCTACGATCGGCTGGAGGCGACGTCGGCGGCGGTCGCCGCCGGGCTGGAGCGGCCGGGGGTGACGGTGAACCGGGTGGGCGCGATGCTGACCGGGTTCTTCGCCGAGGGCCCGGTGACCGACTTCCCAGGTGCGATGGCCAGCGACACCGACCGCTACGCGCGGTTCCACGCGCACATGCTTGAGCGGGGCGTGTACCTGGCGCCGTCGCAGTTCGAGGCGATGATGCCGTCCCTGGCGCACACGGCGGAGCAGGTGGAGATGACCGCCGCCGCTGCGCGGGAGTTCGACGGCTGATGGCCTCGCTGCTGGACGAGATCCGCACGCGTGCGGCGGCCGACAGCCCGCTCTGGGAGCGGGCGCTGCTGCCCGGCGAGGCGCCGGCGCCGGAGTTCGAAGGCCGCTGCCCGCAGCCGTACCTGCTGGGGGTGGAGATGATCCGCGAGGGGTATCTGCTGCACGACGGCCGCGCGCGGCTGTTCGCGCAGGACGACGCCGACCTGGCGCTGCTGACCGGGGACTACCTGTACGCGGCCGGGCTGGTCGAGATCTGCGGCACGGGCGACCTTGACGCCGTGACCACGCTGGCAGAGCTGATCGCACGCTGCAGCCACAACCGCGGCGAGCAGCGACCGTCCGGCGACGACGATGTCCTGTGGGACTCGGCGCTGGCCGCCCTCGGCGACTGAACGCTTTGTCACGGCCGCCGTGACACGGGCGTAACGCCAGCGCGTCCCGATCAGGGGTTTGACTACGACTCGGCCCGCGACACGGGTTCGTGCGAACCCCGTGACGGTTCGTGACAGGTGGCTGCGGCGCGTTCGGCCTGGTTGAGCGGGCGCC
>DASUHV010000179.1:0-6937 GCA_036273355.1 Gaiellales bacterium | reverse complement strand
GCGTCGATCACCAGCATCCGGCCCACCTCGTGGATGCAGTCCACAGGGCAGACGTCGATGCAGGACTTGTCCTTGAGGTCGATGCAGGGCTCGGCGATGATGTACGTCACGAAACAGGGCCTCCTGGGCGTCTTCTCCTGGCGCCAGATCCTCCAGATCCTAGCGAACCAGTTCCGACACGAGCTCAGGCAACCGCTCGCTCAGCACCGAACGCGCGACCACCTTGGCGAACCCGGCCTGGCGCGCTGCGCGCAGCGCTTGGGGGTCGGTGTGCTGGCCGAACCCGAGCACCGGGACCCCCGGGAAGCGGGCGATCACGTCGGCCGGGTCGGTGCGGTTGACGTCCGCGATCACCAGGTCGGGGGGCGGGCCTCCCGGCTTGGCGATCACCTCATGCCCGCTGGCGAGCAGCATGGCGTCGATCTTGCCCCGGAAGAACAGATCCACCCCGGCCAGCTGGACCACGCTCACAGCGACTCCGTGATGTGGTTGACCCATCCGTTCAGGACGAAGGTGAGGTCGAAGAACACCAGCAGCCCGGCCGCCAGCAGCACCAGCCCGCTGAACGTGCGCACCAGGTCGTACCGGTCGCGCATCAGCCGGAACAGGGCCATCGTATGGCCCAGCGCCACGGCCGCCAGCAGGAAGGGCAGGGCCAGCCCGGCCGCGTAGGCCAGGAGCAGCCCGGCGGCGTGCGCGGCCGTGCCGAAGCTGGCCGAGAGCGCCAGCAGCGAGGCCAGCACCGGCGTCACGCAGGGCGTGAAGCAGAGGCCGAACGCTCCGCCCAGGAGCAGCGGCGAACCGGTGCGGCGGGCCGGCTCGACGGCGGGCGCCAGGGTGCGCTCGATGAACGGGATCGGCAGCAGGCCGAGCATGCCCAGGCCCATGGCCACGATCACGATCCCCGACAGCTTGGTCAGCTGCTCGCGGTGGTCGGAGAGCGTCCCGCCGGCCAGGCCGGCCAGCACCCCCAGCGCCACGAACACGAGCGTGAAGCCGGCCACGAACGGCAGCGCGGCGGCCAGCGAGCGGCGCGGGCCGCCCGGGCGGATGCCGATGGACGACAGGTAGGCGGGCACCAGGGGCAGCACGCAGGGGGTTGCGAAGGAGACGAGGCCCGCGCCGAACGCGACCACGGCGTCGGTCACGCCTCCTCCCGCGCCAGCTCCGCGTCGATGCGGGCGTCCATCTCGGCGTCCGGCGCAGCCGGCGGCGACGGGCCGTCACCCCCGCCACGGCCGCTGGACCAGGCCCGGGCCAGCAGCAGCGCCAGCGCGGCGCCGACCAGCAGCACCGCGGCCGGCACCAGCCATGCCAGGAGATAGAAGCCGCGCTTGGGCGGTGCGGCCAGCACCTCTTCCCCGTACTGGGCGACCAGGTAGTCCCGCGTGCGCGCCTCCGACCAGCCCTGCTGGTGCTTCTGGTGGATCACCTCCCGGATGCGGTTGGCCTCGGCGGACTGGGAGTTGTTCAGCAGCGTGTGACAGACCGGGCACATCAGTTGGGTCTCGAGGTCGGCCTCCGACCACGTGGCCTGCGCCGCCAGCGCCGGCGTCGCCATCGCCGCACCCAGCAGGCAGGCGAGCACCAGCGCCAGGCGCACTACGCGTTCCCCAGCAGCGGCTTCAGCTGTTGCTCGACGTCGGCGGCCGAGACCTCGCCCGGGAAGTGGTGGATCACGCGACCCCGGCTGTCGATGATGAACGTCTCGGGAAAGCCGGACAGCCCCCAGCGGTGGTAGATGGAGGAGCCGCCGGCGTGCACCAGCGGATACGTGAGGTGGTAGCGCCTGGCGAAGTCGCGGGCATCGCCGGTGTCGTCCTGGGAATCGAGGCCGACGACGGTCATCCGGCCGGCGTACTTCTGGGACAGCTCCTGCAGCGCCGGCGCCTCGGTCTTACAGGGATCGCACCACGACGCCCAGAAGTTCAGCACGACCGGCTTGCCGCGGAGCGACGAGAGCGTGGTCGTGCCGTTCCCGTTCACGTTCTGGAGCGTGAAGTTCGGCGCCATCGGATGGCCGCCGTCGGCCACGTCGGCGGCGATCGAGGTCTGGTTGTCGATCACGCTCTTTGCGAACAGCCCGATCAGCGCCGCCAGCAGGATCACGGCGCCGGCCTGGAGCACTCGTCGGATCGGCACGGACACCCGAGCAGGGTATCTGCCGGCCGTCCCCCGCTGCGGCGGCGAGGCACACGTTCGCCCCGCCGCTTCCGTCCTCGTTTCAGCCTATGCCGGATCCGACCGGGTACGAGCGGCTGAACGGCCGCCACGGTACCCGCTCCCAGGAAGTGCCGCGACACATCGGACAGTCCGGCAGCACCTTGTGAACGGTTACCCCGTACCCGCAACCCGCGCAGCGAAACTCACCCTTCGCACGCGACCCCGCGACCCAGCTCGACGCATCAGCTCCCACGTCGAGTCGATCCGTGCTCGCTCCCATCCCGCCACCACCTTGTCCTTCGGGACGGCCGTAAGAGCCGTCGCTTCGTGTAGATTAGCCATCGCCGGGAGGCACCTCCACAGGAATTTCCCGCGCTCGCAACTTTTGGGTTGTCGACGGTCGCGAACACCCACACGTGGTTGTTAAAGGAGGTCCCATGAGTACCGAAGGTCACGATCCGTCAGCGGGCGGGGACGCGGGCCCGGATCCCACCCCGGATCCCGCCCCCACCGAGTCCGCGGCAGCGCCGGAACCGCCGCCGCCGCCCGCCCCGGATCCGACCCCGGAACCGGAACCTGATCCGTCGCCTCCACCGCCACCGCCGCCCACTGCGGCGGAGTCCACCGCGGCGGCGCCGGAGTCGTCGGCGCCCGCTGCCAGCTTCGACTTCGCGGCCGTACCGCGATCGGTCTGGATCTCGGCGGGAGGCGCGTTGGTGCTGCTGATCAGCGTCTTCTTCAGCTGGTACACGGCCACGGCCAGCGTCTCGCTGCCCGGCGGCGGCTCCATCAGCAGGAGTGTCAGCGGCAGCGGATGGGACTCCGGTGACGGCGCGAAGCTGGTGTTCCTGCTCGCCCTGGTGATCCTGGTGGTCTGGGCGGTCGACCTGTTCGCCGACAACGTCACGCTGCCATTCCCGGCCGCGATGGTGGCACTGGTGCTGGGGGCGGCAGCGCTGCTGGTGTGCGTGATCAAGTTCTTCTCGAAGCCGGGCGGCTCGGATCTAACGACCTTGGGCGGCACGCTTCACATCTCGGTGTCGGTCGCCTGGGGCCTCTACGTCGCGATCCTGGCGGCGATCGCCGTCATCGTCGGGGCCTACATGCACATGAACGAGGCGAGCTCCTAGCAGCACCAGCAGCCCGGTTGCGACTCCCCCGGCGGCGCCCACGAGAACGTCGCTGGGGTAGTGCACGCCCAGGTACACGCGGGACAGAGCGATCAGCACCGCCAGGCCCACGACCCACGCGCGGCGGGCCGGGATCACCACCCACAGCACCGTGGCGGCCGCGCCCGCGATCCAGGCGTGGCCGCTGGGCATCGAGGAGGTGTCGGGGAGCGGGACGAGCGGGTGCACGTCCGCGTAGGTCACGCTGGGACGGGCGCGGTCGACGACGTCCTTCATCAGGGTCGACAGCAGTTGCGAGGCGAAGACGGCGGCCAGCACGGCCACGGCAGGGGCGATCCGGCGGCGCGCCAGCGAAACCCAGAAGGCGATGCCCACGAACACGATGCCGTCGGCGCCGACCGCGGAGGCCAGCTTCATGAGCGGGGTCACGAGCGGCAGATCGAGGCCCGAGAACCAGGCCACGATGCGATGGTCGAGCGCCTGCATCGGCGGTGACTCTAGTGAGGTCAGTAGACTGGGCGCCGTGACCACCACGAAGGCCACCCTCAAGCCGTACCTGACCGAGATCCGCGACTGGGTCTCGCAGGGGATGACGGACGTGTGGATCGCGCACCGGCTGAACTCGACGCCGGCCAGCATCTCGGCGTTCCGCTCGCAGCACGGCATCCTGCGGCGGGACGTGCTGACCGAGGTGTACGCGGCGGACGTGCCGCCGCCGGTGATCCCGCCGGAGGCCGACGAGCCGGAGCCGGAGGTGAAGCCGCGGCGGCGTTCCCGGGGCGGACGCAAGAAGACCGGCGAGGCGGCCGCAGCGGCGCCGGCGGCAGCGGCCGAGCCGGCCGAGGGCAACGGCGAGGGCGGCGCCAAGCGGCGCCGGCGCGGCGGGCGCGGGAGAGGAAAGCGGTTGCCGACGTTCGAGGCGGTGCTCGACACCGGCGAGGAGGGTTACGGCTTCTGGATCGACGGGGCCGTGCGCGACGATCCGCTGTTCGCGGAGCACTGGGCCTCACGGCGCGCGATCGTGGTCAAGATCGAGGCGGATCAGATCGTGATCCGCCCGGCCGAGCAGGAGTAAGCAGGCCGAATGGCTCAGTCGCGGTCGCGGTAGTCCTGCGCGCCGCGCGCGAAGCGGGCGAAGGCGGCGTCGGCGACGATCGTGAGGTCGTGCGCCCAGACGTTGTCGGTGGTGCGGTGGGCGACCAGGCGCGTCCATGCGGCACTGGTGGCGTACTCGCGGGCGAGGTCCTCGAGGGTGTAGGTCTGGCCGACCCGGCGGGTCAGCTCGGCCACGATCTCGTCGACCACCTCGCGGTACACGGCCTCACGCTTGGGCGGCACGTCGAGGTTCTCGAGCTTGCGGCGGCCCTGCTCCCACTCCATCAGCGCGAGGTCGACGGACGCGTTCACGCGCTGCAGCACCCATCGGCGGGAAACACGGGCGCGGCCTCGGCCAGCACCGCGTCGCCCAGCAGGTAGCCGGGCTGGGCCAGTGCGAACGCGGCGTGAGCGTGCAGGCACTTGACGGCGCCGTCGCGGGCGGTGCCGCCGATGCCGAGCGCGAGCGACGCGCCGCCGTCGAGCATCACCGGCGCGGGCCCGCGCAGGCTGCGCTGGCGCCGCGCGCCGTCGCGATACGAGCTGGCGAATGCGGCGTCCTCGTCGACCAGGCGCTGGTAGCGCTCGACACCGCCCGCATGCTCGAGCGCGGAGACGGCTGCCACGGCGTGCGGGCAGGTCAGGTAATAGGTGGTCGGAAACGGCTCGCCGCCGGGCAGGTAGGAGTCCTGCTCGACGACCGCCGGCGCACCGTACGGGCAGCGCGCGGCCACGCCCGCCACGCCTCGCGCCGGCCGGCCCAGCTGCCGCTCGATCACCGCTTCGTCGTCCACCCTCTCAGCCTAGCCGCGCCGCGAAACGGCGCGCCTGGGTCACTCGACGAGGGCTCAGAGCCCGACTCGGCCTCCGTTGACCCTTCGCCACAGATCCCTGACAGGTGTCACAGACGCCGTAACCACGATCTGTGGAGAACAGCGGATTCGGCCCCCGACAGGGCTCAGAGCCCGCTCACGCCCACGACACAGCTTCGCCGCAGAGTCCTTGCTCGTCGTTGCAAAGCTGTGACGGGCCGATCAGCCGCATTGCGTGGCTGCGGAGGCCGGGATGTCCCGGATCACGAGCGGGTGCTCGCCGGGATAGATCCAGCCGCAGGCGCGGGCCAGCTCGACGATCCGCGCCTTCGTCAGGAGCGCCGCCGCCTCCGACTGCAGCCGGTCATGCTCGTGCTGCAGCATCACCACCTGCGTCTGCGAGCGCTGCAGCCGCTCGTCCGATCGCAGGTACTTCTGCACCGGGCTCACGTACAGGGCCGCCATCAGCAGCAGCACCGACGCCGCCGCGACCCTGCGGAACGTGAACGGGCTGCGATCGCGGCCCTGCGGAATTACCGGCCCCATCCGCCCCTGCTTCGACCCCGGGCGCCGGATCCCTACTCCAGCGTGTGCACCAGGATGTGGTTCGTCGAGCCGGGCAGGTTCAGCCGCGTCCCGCCCGTCAACACGACCCGGTCGCCGGCCGCCGCCAGGCCGCTGTCCCGGACCGCGTCCGCCACGCTGCGCCACAGCTGTTCGATCGTCTCCGCATCCTCGATCACGATCGGCACCACCGCCCAGTCCAGCGCCAGCTGCTGCAGCACGTGCTGGTAGGGGCTGGCCGCGACGATCGGCCGGCGCGGCCGGTACCGGGACACCTGCCGCGCCGTCGACCCCGACTGCGTGGGCACCGCGATCACGGGCGCGCCCAGCTCCTCGGCGATGTCGCAGGCGGCGTGCGACAGGATCGTCGCCATCTCGCCGTCGCGCCGCAGCGCGGGATCGTGGTAGCTGAGCGACGGCTCCACCGCCTTCGCGATCCGGTGCATCATCGCCACCGCCTCCAGCGGGTAGCGGCCCACCGCCGTCTCGCCTGACAGCATCAGCGCCGACGTCCCGTCGAGCACGGCGTTCGCCACGTCAGACGCCTCCGCCCGGGTCGGCTCGGGCTGGTTGATCATCGACTCCAGCATCTGGGTGGCGGTGATCACCGTCTTTCCGGCGTTGCGCGCGGCGCGGATGATCAGCTTCTGCACCAGCGGCACGTCCGCCACCCCGATCTCGACCCCGAGGTCACCGCGGGCCACCATCACCGCGTCCGATGCCGCCACGATCGCGTCCAGGTCCTCGACCGCATCGGCCTTCTCGATCTTTGAGATCACCCGCGCGCTCGACCGCTCCGTGGCGATGTGGTCGCGGAGGTCGACCAGGTCCTGGGCGCTGCGCACGAACGACAGCGCCACGTAGTCGACCCCGTGGGCCAGCGCGAAGTCGAGGTCGGCAACGTCCTTCGGGGTCAGCGACGGTATCGGCAGCGGCGTGCCCGGCAGGTTCACGCCCTTCCCCGACGAGATCAGCCCGCCCAGCTCGACCAGGCACTCCACCCGGCTGCCGCTCACCGACTCCACGCGCACCCGCACGCGGCCGTCGTCGATCAGCAGCTCCGTGCCCGCCCGCACCACCGTCGCCAGGCCCGGGAACGTCACCTCCAGGTCGCCCGCCGCGCCCTCGCCCACGGCCGCCAGCACCACCCGGTCGCCCTGGTTCACCGCCCGC
>DASUHV010000178.1:0-2913 GCA_036273355.1 Gaiellales bacterium | reverse complement strand
CGCGAGCTGGAGACCCACACCACACCGGAGTGGGGCCGCCCCAACGTGCATGCCTCGACCATACGGGGCGGTCAGAACTACCCCAGCTATCCGGCGGAGTGTGTGATCGCCGTCGAGCGCTGCCTGATGCCAGGCGAGTCGATTGCGCAGGCCGACGCCGAGATCGAGCAGCTGCTGGCCTCGGCGCGCGCTGCCGACGGCCGCTTCCGGGGGCGCGCCGAAACGGTGATCGCGCGGGAGCCCGTCAAGCTGCGCCGGGACGACCCGATCGTGCTGGCGGTGGCCGGCGCCGCGCGCGACCACTTCGGCGGCGATCCCGTTATCCGAAGTGACTACGGTTGGATGGACTCCGGCGTGCTGGTCGAGGCGGGCATACCCTGTGTGGTGTACGGGCCCGCCGGCGCCGGGGTGCACACGTCGGAGGAGTGGGTCGACCTGCGCTCGCTGGAGGACTGTGTGGCGGTGTTCGAGGAGACGGCGCGCCGCTTCTGCGGTGCCGGGACATGACCGAGGCCCTGCTCGAGCTGCGCGGGCTGCGGGTGTCGTTCCGCACCGAGCAGGGGGTCGTGCAGGCCGTGGACGGGCTGGATCTGACGCTGCAGTCGGGCGAGGTGCTGGGAGTCGTGGGCGAGTCGGGCTCAGGCAAGAGCGTCAGCATGCTTGCGCTGCTGGGGCTGATCGACGATCCCAACGTCGTGATCGAGGGCGAGGCGCTGTTCCGCGGCCGCGATCTGCTGAAGATGGGCGAGCGTGAGCTGCGCGGGCTGCGCGGGCGGCAGGTGTCGATGATCTTCCAGGATCCGATGACCTCGCTGAACCCGGTCTACTCCGTGGGCTGGCAGATCGCCGAGCAGATCCGGGCGCACGAGCAGGTATCGAAGCGCGTGGCGCAGCGGCGGGCGGTGGAGCTGCTGGAGAGCGTCGGCATCCCCGATGCCGGTCGCCGCGTCGGCGACTACCCGCACCAGTTCTCGGGCGGTATGCGTCAGCGCGTCATGATCGCGATGGCGCTGTCGTGCAGCCCCGAGCTGCTGATCGCCGATGAGCCGACGACCGCGCTGGATGTCACCATTCAGGCCCAGATCCTGGAGCTGCTGGACAGCCTGCGGGTGGACGTCGGGGCAGCCGTGATCCTGATCACCCACGACATCGGCGTGGTGGCCGGGCTGGCCGACCGCGTCATGGTGATGTACGCCGGCCGCACGGTCGAGCGGGCGAGCACGCTCGACCTGTTCGACCGCCCGCAGCACCCGTACACCTGGGGACTGATGGGCTCGGTACCCCGGCTTGACGGCGACAAGCCCAAGCGGCTGGCGGCGATCCCGGGCCAGCCACCGTCGCTGATCTCGCTTCCTCCGGGCTGCAGCTTCGCGCCCCGCTGCCAGCACCGGTTCGAGGCCTGCGATCTGGCCCAGCCGGCCCTGGAGGCGCGCGCCGGCGAGGCTCACCTGGACGCCTGCCTGCTGCCTGCCGACGCCAGGGCGGCTGCGCACGCGACCCAGCTGGCGGCTGCGAGGGGCGAGGCATGACGCCGCTGCTCGAGGTGATCGACGTCAGCAAGCACTTCCACACCGGTCGTGGGCTGTTCGGCGGGGGAGACGTCGTGCACGCGGTCGACGGGGTCTCGTTTGAGGTGCAGGAGGGCGAGACCCTGGGCCTGGTGGGGGAGTCGGGCTGCGGCAAGTCGACGCTGGGCAGGTGCATCGTGCGACTGCACGAGCCCACCGGCGGCAGCATCCGTTTTGACGGCCAGGACATCACGCAGGTAAAGGGAAAGCAGCTGCGCGCGTTGCGCCGCGACGTGCAGATCGTATTCCAGGATCCCTACGCCTCGCTCAACCCGCGCCGGCGCCTGGGGCACATCGTCGGCATGCCGATGCAGGTGCACGGAATGGGTTCGTCGAGCGAGATCCGCGAGCGCGTAGCGGCGCTGCTGCGACTGGTCGGCCTGAGTCCAGAGCACATCAACCGCTATCCGCACGAGTTCTCAGGTGGGCAGCGGCAGCGGATCGGTGTGGCGCGCGCCCTGGCCGTGAACCCACGACTGGTCGTGTGCGATGAGCCCGTATCGGCGTTGGACGTCTCGATCCAGGCGCAGGTGATCAACCTGCTGGACGACCTGCAGGACGACCTCGGATTGACCTACGTCTTCATCGCGCACGACCTGGCGGTGGTGCGGCACGTGTCCGACAGGATCGCGGTCATGTACCTGGGCAAGCTGGTGGAGGTGGCGCCGGCCGAGCAGCTCTACCGCGCCCCCGTGCATCCCTACACGGAGGCGCTGCTTTCGGCCGTTCCCGTGCCCGACCCGCGGGCTCCGCGCGACCGGATCGTGCTGACGGGCGATGTGCCGAGCCCGGTCTCGCCGCCCAGCGGCTGTCGCTTTCACCCCCGCTGCCGGTATGCGACCGAGATCTGTGCCCGCGAGGAGCCGCCGCTGGTCGCGCACGCGGATGGGAGGGTGGCGGCCTGCCATCACCCGCTGAACGTCCCCGCAGCCGCTGCCTCGAACTAGCGCGCGGGCACCTTCACGTCCGCCTCACGCCATCACCTCGTCGCGGGCGGCGACGAACTGCTCGACGGCGAAGTCGAGCTCCTCGATGGTGTGGGCTGCGGACATCTGCGTGCGGATCCGGGCCTTGCCCTGCGGCACCACGGGGTAGGAGAACGCGACGGCGTACACGCCGCGGCGCATCAGCGCGTCGGCCAGCCGTCCGGCCAGTGCAGCGTCGCCGATCATCACCGGCACGATCGGATGGTCGCCGGGCAGGATGTCGAATCCGAGCTCGGACATGCGGCCCCGGAAGTGCGCGGTGTTCGCCCGCAGCCTTTCGCGCAGGTCGCCCGACCGCTCGATCAGGTCGAGCGCGGCCAGTGCCGCCCCGGCCACCGGCGGCGGGATGCTGTTCGAGA
>DASUHV010000177.1:0-3912 GCA_036273355.1 Gaiellales bacterium | reverse complement strand
AGTCGAATTCGCCGAGTACTTCGCACCGACGCCGATCCCGTTCTGGACCACGCTTCAGCAGGTCGGCGTCACCAAGGTCATCTCGGAGCTGAACCGCGCTCCCGACGGGATGCACGACGACACCGGCGATCGCCCCTGGGACCTGACTCCGCTCGCCCGGATGCAGCAGCTCTACGCCGACGCCGGGCTCGAGCTGGTCGGCATCGAGGACTACCCGCCGCTCGATCGTGCCCGCACCGGCGCGCCGGGCGCCGACGAGGAGATCGAGTGGTTCTGCGAAGAGATCCGCAACATGGGGACGCTGGGCATTCCGATGCTCTGTTACAACTGGATGCCGGGGGCGAACTGGGTCCGCACGAGCACGATCGCCCGCGGCCGCGGCGGCGCGCTGGTGACGGCCTTCCGCGCCGACGCCCTGCCGGCCGACCAGCCGATGAAGGTCGGGTCGCCCGACGACGAGCAGCTCTGGCGCGCGTTCGAGCGGTTCATCCGGGCCGTGGTGCCCGTTGCCGAGAAGGCCGGCGTGCGCCTCGCGTTGCATCCCGACGATCCCCCGATCCCACGGTACCGCGGCGCCTCCCGGATCATGATCTCGGTCGAGGCCTTCGAGCGCGCGCTCGCGCTCGCCGACTCCGAGGCCAACGCCATGTGTTTCTGCCAGGGCAACATGACGCTCGTCACCGATGACGTGCCCGCGGCGATCCGCCACTTCGGCGACGAGGGCAGGATCGCGTTCGGGCACTTCCGTGACGTCCGCGGCGTTCCCGAGAGCTTCGAGGAGACGTTCCACGACGAGGGCCAGACCGACATGCGAGCCTGCATGGACGCGTGGCACCAGATCGGCTTTGACGGTGTGCTGCGGCCGGACCACGTGCCGACGCTCAACGGCGAGGCCATGGACTCCCCGTCCTACGCACTGCTCGGTCGCCTGCACGCGATCGGCTACATGCAGGGCCTGCGCGAGGCCAGCGTGCACCACGTCGCGGCCGCCGACCGGGCGGAGGCGGCCAACCCGGTGTAGCGCGCATGCCCAAGGCGCTCCGGACCGTCGTCGACCGCGACCTGCCGCCCCTGCAGGTGGCGGAGCAACGGCTGGCCGATCTCAGCCGCCAGCGGCGGAACCGGCTGATCGCGGCAGCTGCCCTGGCCGTGCTGGCGGTCGCCGTGGGGCTGGCGTACCGGCAGATCGGGATCGCGCTGGCGGTGGGGGCGATTGCCGCGGTGGTGGCCGCGGCCGCGGCGATCAGCCAGAGGCGGGCGCTGCTCGGCAACCTGATCCCGGTGCGCGAGGCCTACCGGATCGAGTCCGTGTCGCAGGCCGGTCGGCGATTCGCCAGCCCGGCCCGGAGGCAGCGCTTGGCGGAGTCGCTGCGCACCGCCGTCCGTGATGCCGAGGATGGGAGGCCGCACACCGCCTACACCGTGGCGCCGCTCGGGGAGCGCGTCCTGGAACGCCGCGGACGGCTGCTCGCGCTCGGCGATGCGCTCGGCGGCGACGAGGCCGACCTGCACCCCGCCGGCGTCGTGATCGTCCACCGGCTGCTGACGAGGCCCGGCCACTCGCCGCTCTACAACCCGGACCTGGAGGAGTCACGGCTGGACGATCTGCTGCACCGGGCCGAGGCCTGCCGAGGTGGTCAGATCACGCCGTAGGTGCGGAACGCCTCCCACACCGGCATGCCCTCGGCGAGCTTGCTGCGGACGAGGTTCTCGCCGGCCACCTTCTCCTCGGCCCTGGTGATCACCTCGTCGGCCACCGCCGCCGGTATCACGACCACCCCGTCGAAGTCGGCCAGCAGCAGGTCGCCCTGCTCGACACGGACGCCGCCGCACTCGATCGGACCGCCCACACTTTCGACGTCGATCCGCCCCAGCGAGTCGTGGGCGTTGATGCCCGCAACGAAGGTGGGGAACTGCATCTCGATCAGCTGCAGCGTGTCGCGCGTGAAGCCGTCGACCACGATGCCGCGCGCTCCCCGGTACCGCGACGCGGTCGCGAGCAGCTCGCCCCAGTACGACCCTTCCACCGTCGAGACGACCATGATGTCGCCCTCGCTGAGCGCGTCGACGGCCTGCAGCTCGCCGCGGTAGTAGTCGTCGGGATCGGCCGGCGGTGAGCTCACCTCGACGGCGTTCACGGTGGACGCGAATCCGGCCATGCGGGCGTCCCGGTAGAGCGGGCGGATCCGCGGATGCATCACGTTCGAGCGAACGCCGACCTTGTCGAGACAGTCGGCGACGACCGCGGGATAGAGCCCGTCGAGCCGGTCGAGCAGCGCCGCGCGCCGCGTAGCGTCCAGTGGTTGATCGTTCAAGGGGCAGTCAGTGTACCGATGGCCGCGGTAGGGGTCAAGGCGGGCCTCCCGACCCTTGACACCGCCGGGAGGGTCGGAGAGACTACGCCGTACTTGAACGATCAAGCCAGCAGTGGAAAGGGGTAACGCATGGCAACGGATCACGCCGCGGCGTCGCAGACCCACTTCGCCCGCCGCGCCACCGGCTTCGTTCGGGACGTAAAGGTGAGTGACGCCGTCATCTTCAACGTCCTCCCGGCCTGTCCAGGTCTGGTCATGGCCGTTTCGATCTTCTGGGTGCTGACCGCGTTCTCCGGCGTCAACGTCTACGCGTGCATCGTGATCACGGCGATCTGTTCGTTCCTCATCTCCGGCGCCTTCGGGCTGCTGTCCCAGATCATGCCGCGCTCGGGTGCCGACTACATCCTGATCTCTCGATCGCTTCATCCCGCACTCGCGGTCGGATCCAGCATCCTCATCGGCGCGTCGTCGATGCTGGCAATGGGGTACTGGGGCGTCTTCACGGCCAAGATCTGCATTGGCCCGATGCTGACGATGGTCGGCGTTGCCGCCGACTCGAGCACGTTGCAGTCCTGGGGCGGCACCATCGCCTCAAAGCCCTGGGACATGCTGGTCGGGTTCGGCGAGATCGCGCTGCTGGCCCTGATCATGGCCTACGGCATGCGTTTCATGATGCGCGTGCAGTTCTGGCTGTTCGCGCTGGGCATGGGCGGGTTCGTGGTGGCCGCGCTGACGCTCTTGACGACCTCGCGGTCGAGCTTCATCGACCACTACAACACCTACGCGCAGCCCTTCACGCACCGGCCCGACAGCTACCACTACTTCATCGACCAGGCGAACAAGGCCGGCACCAACCTGAGCACGACCACGGACTGGCACAACACGATCGTGGCGTCGGGGGCGTTCATCGCCTTCGGTGTGTGGGTGTGGTTCTCGACCAACCTGGCGGGTGAGATCCGTCAGGCCGGCACCCGCAAGAACTGGTACTCGATGCTGGGCGGCCTGGCCGTCACCTTCGGCTCGATCCTGATCATGATCGCGCTGCTCTACCACACGATCGGCCAGCAGTTCCTGACCGCCGTCACCGCCGTCAGCGGTGACCCGACCGTCTACACGCTGCCGAACTCGCCATGGTGGATCACCCTGGTGGCGGCGATCCACACGAACACGCTGTTCGTTGCCTTCCTCGGCATCACGTTCGTGTGCTGGGCGCCGCTGATCGTGTACATCCAGATAGTCCAGCCGGTGCGTGCGCTGTTCGCCTGGGCATTCGACCAGGTGATCCCGGAGCAGATCGCGCAGATCAACGAGCGCACGCACACCCCGGTGCTGCTGCTGGGCGTGATCGCGGTGGCCTCACTGCCGTTCCTGTATGCGGCCGCGTACACGACCAGCTTCTTCAAGTACATCGCGCTGTCCACGATCGTGGGCTTCCCGACGTTCGTCCTGGTCGGGATCGGCGCGATCCTGTTCCCGTACAGGAAGAAGGCGGCCTACGAGGCGTCCGTCTCGAACGTCAACTTCCTCGGCGTGCCGCTGATGGTGTTCTTCGGCATCGGTTCGATCGCGGCCGGGCTGTTCGGCGCCTGGCTGTGGC
>DASUHV010000176.1:0-4436 GCA_036273355.1 Gaiellales bacterium | reverse complement strand
CCCGGTACGGATAGAACAGGCGCAGGATCCGGCGCGTCTGGGTGGGCTTGGCCGCCTCGGTCACAGGCCCGGCTCGAGCGCACGGTTCAGGATCTCGCGCAGCGCGCGCTGGTCGGTGGCCGACAGCCGTGCGATCGGCTCCGGTGCCTCCGACAGGCGCCGCACGATCCGGCGACGCACCTCCAGGCCGTTGCTGGTCACCACCAGCATCTTGACGCGGCGATCGCCGGGGGCGGCGTCGCGGCGCACCAGTCCGCGCTCCTCGAGTCGGTCGACGATGCCGGTCACGTTGGATGCGTCGCAGCAGAGCTTGCGGGCCAGCGTGCGCATCGGCAGCGGCTGGTCAGGCTCGAGCATGCGCAGCACGTGCGCCTGCATGGGGGACAGATCGAACTCGGCGGCCACCTGCGGAACCCGCCCTCGCTGCGAGACGAACAGGCGGAACAGCAGGGTCCAGGCTTCGCTTGCGTCATTGCTCATACGCCTATAATAATCACAAACCGACATATTTGACAACCTCAACTATCGAGGTAGACTGCAGATTATGGATACCTATCTGTTGATCCCACTGGAAGACGCAGTCGTCTTCCCGAACATGAGCATCACCCTCCCCATCGACGTCGGCGACGAGCAGCGCGTGCTGCTGGTGCCCACGCACGAGGGCGAGTACGCGAAGGTGGGCGTCGTGGCCGAGGTGACCGAGCGGGCGAGGCTGCCGCGCGGCGTCACCGCCGTGTCGCTGAACGCCCTGTACCGCGCCGTGCTGGGCGCGGCCGAGGCCGATTCCTCCGGTCGTCTGCGGGTTGCCGCCGAGCGCCACGAGGACGACACGCCGGCTCCCGTCAAGACGCGCGAGCTGGAGCAGGAGTTCCGGGCAGTGGTCGAGGAGAAGCTTGAGCTGCGCGGCGACGACGGCCGTGTGGCCGCGTTCATGCGCTCGATCACCGACGCCGGAGCGCTGGCCGACAGCGCGGGCTACTCGCCCGACCTGTCGTTCGAGCAGAAGCTGTCGCTGCTGGAGGAGCTCGACGTGATCGAGCGCCTGCGGCTGGCCCTGGAGGCACAGCGCGAGGCGCTGGCGCAGGCCCAGGTCAGGCAGCGCATCCGCGACGACGTCGAGACCGGTGCCCAGAAGCAGCAGCGCGAGTACTTCCTGCGCAAGCAGATGGACTCGATCCGCAAGGAGCTGGGTGAGGACGACGCGTCGGTGATCGACGAGTACCGCGCCAAGATCGAAGAGGCCGGCATGCCCGAAGAGGTGCATGAGCAGGCCGAGCGCGAGCTGTCGCGGATGGAGCGCATGGGCGACCAGTCCGGCGAGGCGTCGATGATCCGGTCCTACCTGGACTGGCTGATCGCCGTGCCGTGGAGCAAGCGCAGCGAGGAGCGGCTGGACCCGGTGCACGCACGCGAGGTGCTGGACGCCGACCACGCCGGCCTCGAGGACGTCAAGGACCGCATCACCGAGTACCTGGCCGTGCGCAAGCTGCGGCAGGATCGCGGCATCGCCGCCGACAAGCGCTCGGGCGCCATCCTCACGCTGATCGGGCCTCCCGGCACGGGCAAGACCTCGATCGGCGAGTCGATCGCACGGGCCACCGGCCGCGAGTTCGTGCGCATGTCGCTGGGCGGCGTGCGTGACGAGGCCGAGATCCGCGGCCATCGCCGCACCTACATCGGCGCCCTGCCGGGGCGGCTGGTGCGGGCGCTGCGAGACGCCGGCACGATGAACCCCGTGATCATGCTGGACGAGGTCGACAAGGTCGGCGCCGACTGGCGCGGCGATCCGTCGTCAGCGCTGCTGGAGGTGCTCGACCCGGCTCAGAACCACTCGTTCCGGGACCACTACCTGGACGTCGAGCTGGACCTGTCCGAGGTGCTGTTCATCGCCACCGCCAACGTGGCCGACTCGATCCCCGGGCCGCTGCTCGACCGCATGGAGGTGATCCGCTTCGACGGGTACACCACCGACGAGAAGGTCGCGATCGCCCGTGGCTACCTGTGGCCGCGCCAGCGTGAGCGAAACGGGCTGCTGGAGGACGAGGTGCAGGTGTCCGACGACGTGCTGAAGCTGATCGTGACCGAGTACACCCGCGAGGCGGGCGTGCGCCAGCTCGAGCGTGAGCTGGGGACGGTGCTGCGCAAGACCGCCACCCAGATCGCGTCCGGGAAGGCCAAGGCCCCGCTCGAGGTGACGGTCGACGAGGCCCGCTCGGCGCTGGGCAAGCAGCGCTTCTACCAGGAGGCTGCGATCCGCACGGCGGTGCCCGGTGTGGCAACGGGCCTTGCGGTGACCGGTACCGGCGGCGACGTGCTGTTCGTCGAGGCCACATCGGTGGCGGGCGGCTCCGGACTGGAGCTGACCGGTCAGCTGGGCGACGTGATGAAGGAGTCGGCGCGGATCGCGCTCTCCTACGTGCGTGGCCACACGACCGAACTTGGCATCGACGCGCACGCGTTCGAGGACAAGGGCTTCCACGTCCACGTTCCCGCGGGGGCGATCCCCAAGGACGGCCCCAGCGCCGGCATCACGATGGTGACCGCGCTGGCGTCGCTGCTGACGGAGCGGAAGGTCAAGCACACGGTCGGCATGACCGGCGAGGTCACGCTGCAGGGCCGGGTGCTGCCGATCGGCGGGCTCAAGCAGAAGGTGCTGGCCGCGCACGCGGCTGGGCTCACCGACGTGATCATCCCGGAGCGAAACCGGGCTGATCTGGAGGACGTGCCCGACGACGTGCGGGAGAGCATGAACTTCCATCCCGTGATGACCGTGGACGAGGTGCTGGCGATCGCCCTCGAACCCGCCCCGGTCCACGTCTAAGCAGACAACGCACCCACAGCCGCTCGGTGGCCTCGCGCCGCCGGGCGGCTGTTGCTATGCCAGGGTCAGCTTGGCGCTGCAGACGCCCGCGCGCGGATGCCGCGCCGTCGCACGCACAACCGTGCCGGCGGGCGCCTCGACCACCCACTCGACACGCACCCGCTCGCTGCTCGGCTCCTGGCCCGCGTCCCAGCCCAGCATGCTGACGGCGCTGCCGCGCCCGGTCAGCTGCTCCAGCTCCGTGTGTGCCAGGCCCGACACCAGCTGCGCGCCGTCGCCCAGCTCCAGATCCACCTCGACCGGGCGCACGGCCTTCTGCTCGATCGCCTTCTTCGACACGTTGGTCGGCAGCCAGCCGGTGTTCTGCACCACCAGCCGCAGGCGGTGGGTGCCGCCGGCCACCGGCTCCGCCGTGAACGACCGCACCGCCAGCCGCGGCGACACCAGCGCCAGGTAGACGGCCCAGTCGCTGTGCGGCGCCACCTCGGCCTCGAGCCGGTCGAGGGGCGCGTTGCTGAGCACGTTGACCTCGTCCCAGCCGCCCAGCTCGACCGGCCCCAGCTGAGGATGCTCGAACGGGTACCAGTCGATGAAGCCGCGTCCACCCATCTCGTTGTCCGACCAGGCAAGCATCTTCAGGTCGTCCTCGATCGGGTGGTCCTTCCACCAGTCGATGAAGCGCATCCCCACGTCGACGCCGGCCGCCCGCATCGGGCTCCAGAACTCGGTCGTCCACCCGAACACGCCCAGGTGCTCGTAGATCCAGTCGTCGAAGGCGCCCCGCATCCACGTCTTCGGCTCGTACTGGAAGTGGTGGTAGACGGACGCGCGTGGGTACCCGGTGAGGCGCACCGCCTCGTCGGCCATGCGGTCGTAGGCGCGCAGGTCGGCGGGCGGGAAGTCGTCGTCCGGCCGGGCGCCGTAGGGCCGCAGCACCACGCCGCTGAAGGTGTGGTAGCTGACGGCGCAGGTGATGTTCGGGCGGTCGATGACGGCCTGCACCGCAGCCCGGATCTCGGGCTCTGACGTCGGGTAGGCGCCGGCCCCGTCCTGATCGGAGTGGGGGCGCCAGTCGTAGGGGAAGTTGCGGTTGAAGTCGAGCCCGGCCAGGCTGGGCGGCACCTTGATGATGTCGCCGTCGTAGTCGGTCAGGTGCCCCTCGGGCAGCAGCCGGTAGTACGGCCCGCCGCCCTCCTCGTCGGCACCGCGCGGCACCAGCAGGCGCGGATGCTCGGCGTGCGCCTTCCAGCTGCCGGTCTCGTCCTGGATCCGCATCGACAGGATGCGGCCGTCGCCGTCCACGTCGGACGAGTGCAGGCCGGGCAGCTCGGTCGGAAGCGGCCAGGGGCGCACGCCGGACCGCACGTAGCGGGGCACGTCGGCCAGGGCCAGCTCGACGCCGTCGGGGTTCAGCCGCGGCACCACGTAGAAGCTGCGGCCGTGAAGCGCGCGGCCGATCCGCTCGTCCGTGTCGTGGCCGGCCAGCAGCGTGTGTACCAGGTGCAGTGCGGCCGCGCCGCCGGTCACCTCGGTGGCGTGGATGTTGGCGTCGACCCAGACCGCCGGCTTGTCGCGGGCCGGCCCGGTGGACTCGTCGGTCACCTCGCACATCCAG
>DASUHV010000175.1:0-3722 GCA_036273355.1 Gaiellales bacterium | reverse complement strand
TCGGCGGCTGGAGGGCGCGCTCGAGACCTACATGGACTGGCTGGCTGCCGACTACGGCGAGCCTGTGCCGGGCGGTCTGCGGCTGGGGGTGGACTGTGCCCACGGCGCCGCCCACCTGGCCGGCCCCCGGCTGCTGCGCCGGGTGGGGGTGCATGTGCAGGCGATCGGCGACGCGCCGGATGGCCGCAATATCAATGCCGGCGTCGGCTCGACGCACCTGGACGCGCTCGCCGAGCTGGTGCGGTCGCACGGGCTGGACGGCGGGTTGGCGTTTGACGGGGACGCCGACCGCTGCCTGGCCGTGGACTCGCGCGGGCGGCCGGTGAACGGCGACGCGGTGATCGCGGCGCTGGCCATCGACCGCCACCGGCGGGGCGCGCTGGACGCCGGCCGGGTGGTGGTGACTTCGATGACCAACCTGGGCTTCCACCGGCTGATGGCCGAGCACGGGATCGCCGTCGAGGTGACCGACGTCGGCGACCGCTACGTGCTGGAGCGGATGCTCGCCACGGGCGCCACGCTGGGCGGCGAGCAGTCCGGGCACGTGATCGACCTCGTCCACCACACCACCGGCGACGGGCTGGCCACCGCGCTCATGCTGCTGGCAGCGCTGGCCCGGCTGGACACCGATCTGGACGCGGTGGCCGAGCTGGTCACGCCCTTTCCGCAGCGGCTGGTGGCGGTGCCGGCCGACCGCGCGGCCCTGCCGGGCGCCCGGGCGGTGTGGCAGGCGGTGCGCGCGGCCGAGGCCGAACTCGGCGCCGACGGCCGGGTGGTGCTGCGCGCCTCGGGCACGGAGCAGGTGGTGCGGGTGATGGTGGAGGCAGCCGATGAAACGCAATGCCAGGCCATCTGCGACCGGCTTGCCGGCATCGTCAGGCGAGAGATCGGGGTATAACGGCGTCATGTGCGGCATCGTGGGATACGTGGGAGGGCGGCCGTGTAAGGAGATTCTGCTGGCCGGCCTCGAGCGGCTCGAGTACCGCGGCTACGACTCGGCCGGCATCTGCCTGCTCAACGGCGACATCGACATCACCCGCCGGGTGGGCAAGGTGGAGGTGCTGCGAGCGGCCGTCGGGGCGGCCGCGCACCCGGCCACCACCGGCCTTGCCCACACCCGTTGGGCCACCCACGGCGGCGTCACGGAGTCGAACGCCCACCCCATCGAGGCCTGCGAGGGCTCGGGTGTCACCGTCGTCCACAACGGCATCATCGAGAACTACCAGGAGCTGCGCCGCGAGCTGGCGCAGGCCGGTCACGTGTTCCACACCGACACCGACACCGAGGTGATCGCCCACCTGGTCGAGGAGATGTACACGGGCGATCTGGTGGAGGCCGTGCGGGGGGCCTACAACCGTCTGCACGGGCACTTCGCCATCGGCGTCGCCCACCGCGACCATGCGCACGTGATCGTCGGCGCCCGCCGCCAGTGCCCGCTGGTTGTCGGGGTGGGCGACGACGAGATGTTCATGGCGTCGGCCATCCCCGCCTTCCTGCGGGAGACCCGCCGCGTGCAGTATGTGCTGGACGACGAGATCGTGGTCGCCCGGCCGGGGGGCGCGACCTTCCTGACCGGCGGCGGCGACGTGCTGGAGCGCGGGGTGGAGGAGGTCGACTGGGACGACGACGCGGCCGAGAAGCAGGGCTTCGAGACGTTCATGCTGAAGGAGATCCACGAGCAGCCGGACGCCATCGCCGAGACGATCGGCGAGCGCCTGTACCACGGGCAGCTGCAGCTGGATGGCCTGAACCTGTCCGAGGATCAGATCCGCAGCCTGGCCAGGGTCGTCATCCTGGCCTGCGGCACCAGCTACCACGCCGGCCTGATCGGCCGCTACCTGCTGGAGGAGTGGGCGCGGGTGCCGTCGGAGTCCGACATCGCGAGCGAATGGCGCTACCGGCGGCCGGTCATCGACGACCGCACGCTGGTGATCGCGATCGCCCAGTCGGGCGAGACGATCGACACCCTGGCGGCAATGAAGGAAGCCCGGGCGCGCGGCGCCCACGTGCTGGCGGTGACCAACGTGATGGGGTCGCAGATGACCCGCGAGTGCGACTCGGTGCTGTATACGCGCGCGGGTCTGGAGATCGGGGTCGCAGCCACCAAGACGTTCACCGCCCAGGTCACCCTCATGTCGCTGCTGGCTCTCAAGCTGGGGCTGATACGCGACGCCATCGATCCCGGTCGGGCGGAGCTGCTGCTCGACCAGATCAAGTCGCTGCCCGACCTGGCCCAGCAGACGATCGACCGCGGCGACGCCGTGGAGCCGGTCGCCGAGCGGTTCTGGCGCAATGAGTTCTTCCTCTACATCGGCCGCAACATCGGCCTTCCGGTGGCACTGGAGGGCGCGCTCAAACTGAAGGAGATCTCCTACATCGCGACCGATGCCTACGCAGCCGGCGAGATGAAGCACGGGCCGATTGCTCTGCTGGACGAGTCAACGCCGGTGGTCTGCATCGCCACCAATAACCACGTCTACGAGAAGGTGATCTCCAACGTGGAGGAGGTGCGAGCGCGCGGCGCGCACGTTATCGCCGTCGCCACCGATGGCAATGAGTCGATACATCAGGTGGCCGAGCACGTGCTGTGGCTGCCGCACACCGAGCCCGAGCTGCAGACGGTGCTGGCGATCATCCCGCTGCAGCAGCTGGCCTACCGGATCGCCCGCCTGCGCGGACTGGATCCCGACAAGCCGCGCAACCTGGCCAAGACCGTCACCGTCGAGTAGCGGCCGGGCGTGGCCGACGACGCCCGCATCAAGGCCGCGATCGGTGGCGCCGACCGGTCGCTCAACGGATGGCATGCGCAACCGCGGCTGCGCGACCGGCTGACCGAGCTGGCCGGGGCAACGGCCCCCGACGAGCGCGGCGACTCCTACGGCGGCGGCGAGCGGATCGAGCGGCTGGAGAGCCGGATCGCCGCCATCCTCGGCACCGAGGCGGCGGTGTTCATGCCCAGCGGGACGATGGCGCAGCAGATCGCGCTTCGCATCTGGTGCGAGCGTCGCGGCCCCCGCACCGTCGCCTTTCACCCCACCTGCCATCTCCAGATCCACGAGCAGTTGGGCTACAGCGTCCTGCACGGGTTGCGCGCGCGCCTCGTCGGCGATCCGCACGAGCTGATCACGCTCGCGGACCTGGAGCAGATCAACGAGCCCGTCTCGGCCCTGCTGCTCGAGCTGCCACCGCGGGAGATCGGGGGGCGCCTGCCGGCGTGGGACGACCTGGTCGCACAGACCTCGTGGGCGCGCGAGCGGGGGGTCGCACTGCATATGGACGGCGCCCGCCTGTGGCAGGCCGGGCCGTTCTACGGGCGCGACCACGCACAGATCGCGGACCTCTTCGACAGCGTGTACGTGTCGTTCTACAAGGATCTGGGGGCTCTGGCCGGTGCCGCGCTGGCGGGAGACGCCGAGCTGGTCGCCGAGGCGCGGGTGTGGCAGCGCCGGCACGGCGGCAATCTGGTCACGCTGCATCCGTTCGTGGTGTCAGCGGAGCTGGCGCTGGACGCGCGGCTGGAGCGGATCCCCCTGTATGTCGACCATGCCCGCGCCGTGGCCGCTGCGCTGGCCGCCGTGGACGGAGTCGAGATCGTGCCCGACCCGCCACAGACGCCGATGTTCCACGTGCTCCTGCGCGGCGACAGCGACCGGCTGTGCGATGCGGCGCTCACGGTCGCCGAGCAGCGCAAGGTGTTCCTGTTTGGCGAGCTGCGGTCGACC
>DASUHV010000174.1:0-2622 GCA_036273355.1 Gaiellales bacterium | reverse complement strand
GATCATCTGCCGCGCGATCGGCGCTGCGGTCTGGCCACCCACGCCGCCGTGGACGATCAGCACCGAGACCACCACCCGCGGCGCCTCGGCCGGCGCGTAGCCGACGAACCAGGCGTCGCTCTTGATCCCGGGGCCCAGCTCCGCGGTGCCGGTCTTGCCGTTGACCGTGGCGATCGAGCTGGATGCGAGCGTGCCCGTGCCGTAGGCGACGACCGCCCGCATCATCTCGGCCACGTCGTCTGCGACGTGCTTTGTGATCACCCGGCGGCTGGCGCGGTGATCGTGGATGCGGGACGGCGAGCGCGCGATCCACGGAGGATGCAGCACTCCCCGGCTGGCGATCACCTGCCCCACCGATGCCATCTGCAGCGGCGTGGCCGACACGCCGCCCTGGCCGATTCCGGCCACCCCCAGGTTGACGGGGTTCTGGAGCGCGCTCTGCGACGGCATCACGCTCTCGTCCAGCGGGTAGGCCATGTGCGAGCGGGTGTTGAACCCGAACGCGACCGCGGTGCGCGCCAGCTGCTTGCCGCCGGTGGCGACGGCGACCGGCCCGAACACCGAGTTGCAGCTCTGGGCAAACGCCTGCACCAGCGTGCCGCCGCACAGCTCGTGGTGGAAGTTGACCAGCTTGAAGCCGCCGACCAGGGCGTAGCGGGCCGGGGTGTAGCTGCTCTCGGGGGTGACCACGCCCTTCGTCAGTGCGGCCGATGCGGTCACCATCTTGAAGGTCGACCCGGGGGGCTGCACGGCGTCCATCGCGATGCCGGCCGCGGCTCTCACTGCGCCGTTGCGGGGGTCCATGATCGTGATACCACCTAGGCGCCCGCCCAGCGCGTCGGTCGCATCGATCTGGAGGGTGGGGTCGAGCGTGGTCACCACGTCGCGTGGCCGGCGCCCGGGACGGTGGGCGATCAGCCGCGTCCCGGTGGCGCTCTGGGCGTGCAGCGTGATCGACGGGACGCCGCCCAGCACCCGGTCCAGCGACTGCTCGAGGCCGCCCTGGCCGTACCTGGAGTCGGCCGGCCAGCCCAGCGCCACGCGCTGCTTGCGCTGGGCCGCCGTCTGCGGCGCGCGCACGAACCCGGTGAGCGTGTAGAAGGGCGCTCCCTGCGGGTACTGCCGATCGTCGGCCGGGCCCCGGGCAAGCACCATCCGGTTGGTCGACAGGATCGCTCCACGGCGGTCGGGCGGCTTGGCCGTGCTCACGAGCTGCTCACCCGGCTGCAGGCCCGGCCACACCAGCTCCGGCGCCCAGCTGATCAGGTAGCGGCTGCCGGCCAGGACCACCGGCACCTGTAGCTCGCCGGTCAGTCGCCCGAAATCGCGGGTGCGCACTGCCATGGGCACCGTGTCAACGCCGGCCGCCATCACACCCGGCCCGGTCACCTTCAGCGACTTCAGCGTCGACACCGTCGCCGCCTGCCCGTAGGCCCGCCGGAAGGCGCGGTAGGTGGTGGCCGCGCGCGACTGCGGCGCCAGTTGGCGGTACATCGTGTGGTAGTCGCCGGCCACCCAGGCGGCCGTGAACGCCTCCACCGGCGTCCTCGGGTTCGGCCCCGAGGTGATCAGCGGCACCGCGTCGTCGTGGAAGGCCAGAAACGCGACACCCCCGACCGCGGCCACGGCCAGCACTCCACCGGCGATGATAAGCAGCCGGCGCGTGGTTCGCCGTGGCCTCTTCCGCTCGATGCTTCGCGCGCCGGCCACCGGGGTAGTTTGCCTCAGCCGCGCTGCCGATCGATCCGATCGAGCAACACGCGGCCGCGCGCACGGTCGATCGACTGCACGCGCACGACCATCGGATCGCCCAGCCGATGACGGCGGCCGGTGGTGCGTCCCACCTGCGCGACTCCCAGCCGGTCGATCTCGAACCGCTCCCGCCCCAGGCGCCGAACCGGCAGCAATCCCTCGAACACCTCGGCGAAGCGGACGAACAGCGCGCCCTCGATCATCCCCACCACCTCGCCCTCGAAAGGCTCATTCCAGCCCCTGCGGTAGAGCTCCTGCTCGAGCAGGAAGGCCAGGCAGACGTCGTCTCCGCGCCGCTCGATCCGCGCGGCCTCGCGCTCGCGCTCGCTGCTCACGACACCCTCGTGCTGGAGCAGCTCCGGGTCGTCCGCGGGGCGCTCGGTGGCGCCGATCAGTCCCAGCAGGGCCCGGTGCACCACCAGGTCGGGGTAGCGCCGGATGGGCGACGTGAAGTGACAGTAGGCGGCGCTGGCCAGGCCCGAGTGGCCGAGGTTGCGAGGGTCGTAGCGCGCCCGCTCCAGCGCCCGCAGCACCAGCGTCGGGAAGGCCACGCGGCCGCGGCCGGCGCCGGCCACGTACTGGGTGACGCGCTCGCTGATGCGGGCCGCGTGCGCCGCCGCCTGGGCGGGCGTGTGCAGGTCGGGCAGCGCCGGTGTCGGCACCTCCAGCTCCGTCAGGCGCGCCGAGAGCAGCGCCACCGCCTCCGGGTCGGGTGCCTCGTGCACGCGGTAGAGCGCCGGCACCCGCGCCTCGGCCAGCATCTCCGCGACCCGCTGGTTGGCCATCAGCATCAACTCCTCCACCAGCGCGTGCGCCGCGTGCTCGGCCGCCGCGACCGCGTCGACCACCCGGCCCTCCGCGAAGGTGAAC
>DASUHV010000173.1:0-15967 GCA_036273355.1 Gaiellales bacterium | reverse complement strand
GATCTCGGTCGTCTCGACGTGCGTCGTGACCAGACCGTGCGCCAGGCCGTGCCCCCAGACGAGCAGCGGCACGTGGCGGTCCTGCGCGTCCTGCCCGCCGTGCTCCGCGATCTTGCCGGTGCCGCCGGTGTAGACGACGCCGTGCTGCACGACCCCGACCAGGTCGGGCACCCGCGCGTCGCCGCGCGGCACGCCGAAGAACGACGGGCCGTCCAGCACCCGCTTCAGCCCCGAGGCGGTGAAGCCGATCGGGTTGCCGGCGTAGTCGGTGGCCGCCATCGCCGAGGCTGGCTGCGAGTAGCCGAGCAGGAACCGGCTGGCGAACCGCCGCGCCTGCGGCGAGCGGTGCGACAGCCAGATGTACATGGCGTCGTCGTCGATCGCGAACGCCACCAGGTTGTCGCTGTGCCCGCGGGCCTGCCAGGCGGCGTTGAGCGCGTCGATCACGTTGCCGTCGTCGATCCGCTTCAGCGACGATGTCTCGATCGGCGACTGCCCGTGCTTGGCCGAGATCACGATGTCGGTGCTGTCGAGCAGGCCGCGCCGGGACAGCCGGTTTACCATCAGCCCCAGCTGGCGGTCGACGAAGCCGAGCGCGTCGCGCAGCACCGGCCCCGGCACCCAGCGGCCGCCGCGGAGCAGGTAGCCGCCCTTGCGCTCGACGCCGCGGATCGGCGAGGTCGGCAGCTTCTCGGCGGTCGAGACCGACTGGAAGTTCATGCCGAAGATGCCAGGCACGCCCGGGTGCAAGCGGCCGCTGTGGTCGCGGCCGTCGATCTCGTTCAGGATCGCCCGCACCTTGATCGCGTCGTAAAACTGGGTGTCGCGGTTGTTCGCGGTCCAGTCGGGGCCGGGCCCGGCCGGCAGCGAGGGGTCGGTGGCGGAGCTGTTGATCTCGGGCGTGAACAGGTCGTCGATGGCGCGGCCGGAGTGGCCGCTGACCAGCTCGTAGGCCGCGTGCTTGTCGGCCCAGGCGGTGTGCATGCCGGCATCGTGGGCGACCTGGAAGATGGTGTTCACGCGCAGGTACTGCCGCGGGTAGACCGGCTGGCAGGTGGCCGGGTTGATCGGCAGCTGGCCGGGGTCGATCATCCGCTGCTCGATCTGGGAGACGCGGCCGGGCAGCGCCAGCACACTGGTGGGAAGGCCCGGGTAGAGGTTCGGGATGCCGGCGCCGGCGTCGATCGAGTTCAGGTTGCGATCAAGCACCTCGGAGAAGTTGACCTCGGTGCCGAGGCCGCTGGTCTGGCCGGGCGTGCACGAGCTGCCGGGCGGCAGCAGGCGGCGGTTGTAGCTGTCGTCGTAGTAGACGCCGGTGGTGCGCGGGTCGCCGCCGGTGACCTGGGCGACGAGGCCCGGGAAGGAGTCGGAGGGGATCGGGGTGGCCGCGTTGGTGTACTGCGTACCTGTGTGGGCGATCCGTGCCAGCACGCTGTCGGGGTGGTGGCCGATCCACCAGCGCAGATCCGACTGGTGCAGCCCGTCCACCGAGATCAGGAGCACGTGCTGGGCGGGTTTCGCAGCGGACGCCTGCGACGGGCGCGCCGTCGCGCCGTACGACGCGGCCGTGCTGGTCACGGCCAGTAAGGCGGCGGCCAGCACGAACCCGGCCATCGGCTTCAACCTGAACATTTGAACCTCCCCTTCCGATCGTTCCAGTGCTTGCCGGATGGTGCTCGGATGCACGCCGGGCGGGGGGTAGATCCGGTTGTGGGGCGGTAACGAGGTGGTTACCGGTGACGGCGCTTACGCCGGCGGCGGATCCGCGAACGGCCACCACACCGGTTCGGGCCGCGTGCGGCGTAGGATCCGCTCATCAGGGACGACCAGACACCACGGCCCGACCAGCGTCCGGCAACCGTCGCCGCCTCATCGCCGGTGGTGATCGCCAGGCACAGCGACGGGCCGCCCCTGCTCGTGCGCGCGATCTGGTTCATCTTCATCGGCTGGTGGCTGACCGGGCTGGTCAACGTGCTCGCCTACCTGATCGCGCTCACGATCATCGGGCTGCCGCTTGCGTTCATGATCTTCAACCGGCTGCCGACCGTGCTCACGCTGCGACCGCGAACGGTGCACACGACACACGAGGTGTCGGGCGGCGTCACCCACCTCACCGAGACCCGCGTCCCCCAGCGCGGCTTCTTCCTCCGCGCCGTCTACTTCGTCCTGATCGGCTGGTGGTTCGGCGCGATCTGGTCGGCGCTGGCCTGGCTGCTCTGCATCACCGTGATCGGCATCCCCATCGGTGTGATGATGTACAACCGGCTGCCGGCCGTGATGACGCTGCGGCGATACTAGGTTCCGGTGGAGTGCTCAGTGCCCGTGCGCGCGCAAGGCCATGTCGAGCAGTATGAACAGGCCGATCGCTACGGGGTAAAAGACGAGGCGTCCCATGCAGGTCTCATCGGCGCAGGCCGGTACATGGTTGAGGGCCGGGCTGGGCTATGCGATGCCGGCAATATTCTCGCCCGCGATCACCTTGCCATGCCTGAGCGCGTCGAGGCTCAGCACAACCGTGTCGTTGGGTGGTCGAGCATGAACACTCGCTGGTTGAAGGCGTCCAGGTGCGGGCCGCGCAGTTGGTAGTCGTGGTGGAACACGGTTGGTTCGACGCCGGTCGCGAAGGTAACTCGCAGCGAGTCCGCTCGATCGGTAATGAGCGCGACCACGGCTTGCGGGAGTTGCGTCAGATCGCGCGAGGCCACGCAGACGCTGCATCCCTGACAGCGACCGCCCGTCAGGCCGAGCCCTCCGTATGCCACCGAACCCACGGCGGACAGGTAGGTCTGTTCCACGCACTGACCATTCGCGTTCGGATAGGCGACCAACACGAGCTGCCGCCGTGCGAACGCGCCGCGCTTGATCGACAACGCCGCACTCACGGTAACCGGCCCGGTGGGGCGGCTCATCCGTGGGAACGTCGACAACATCCGTCCCACCTGCGCCGGGACCGGCTGGCCGCCCGATGCGATCGACGGGGGAGGTGGCGCAGCTGGCGAACTGCCGCAACCGGCGAGAGCCATCAGGCCGCCCAATGCCAGGGTGGCAAATCCCGCCGCAGAAGCGCGCTGCTTCACACGAATCACCTCAGTCCCGGTTCGGCCGACCTGCGTCCATCATCCGCACTACCTCCGACGGTGCGCGGCTCGATTCGGTTCCCGCTTTACCCCTGACCGTCTCCGGAGCGGGATTCGAACCCTCGGTACGCCTTGACGACGCACAACCGGTTTCGAGAACCGCCATGTCACACACGACCTGTGAGCAGACCGGCTCCGGCCTAGGACACGTGGATCAGCGTCGGGTAGCCGTTGTTGTTGAAGTAGTGGTTTCCCTGCCACCCGGTCTGCGGATTGTGGAACAGCAGGAAGGTCGGTGTTCCGTCCGGCATGAACATGGCGTTCTTCACCACCGCGGAGCTACCCCACACGGCTGCCGCCCGTGCCGCGACGTTCGCCTCGGCGGTTTCGTTCCAGCCATATGTGGCCGGGCCGAAACACTCGTTCTTGTCAAGATGCGACGTTCCGATCACGTAGTGCCCCAGAATGCCGTTGCTGAGATACCCAGCGGAGGGTGCATAGATCCGGTAATGGGTATCTGTGCAGACGGTGTTCTTGCGGCCGCCGCTTGACACCCAGACGTTGCCGCTGCCGTCGTTGACGCGCTCGTATTCGGTTGACCCTGACCACGACCAGTTGATCTTGGCGTAGACCTTGGAGATCGACGCGTTTCCCCAGAACACGAGATCGACCGGCCAGTCCACGTTGTTGGCGGCGACGGTCTTCGAGTTGAAGTCGTAATTCTGAAACGAGTCCCCGCCGAAGTTCACGGTCGCAAGGCTCTTTGCCGTACTCGCCATCGCACTGCTCGCCCCGGCAAACAGCGCAAGCGCGGCTCCCACGACCCCAGCCACCAACCACCGCCGTACGGGAATCACCTCCACCAGCCTCCGTAGGGCGTGCGTGACTCCGAACCACGCAAGCAACAATCGATACGACTGGCGACTGTACACCACTAGCGCCGCAGCCTGCAACCACGCCCGCTGACGTCGGGGCGGGCTCGATCGCAGACAGGCCGTGTGTGCTTCGGGTTATCGGAGGCGTGGCTGCCAATTGGGGGCGCTGCCGGCGACCAGTCGGCGAAGCCCGCGGCCTGACACGTCCACCGTGTAGATGTAGTCCCCTCGCACAAACGCGATCCTCCTCCCGTCGGGCGAGAAGGCGGGATCGGACGACCACTCTTGGTTGACGGTCATCGGTGTTACCCCCCGGATGTTGCTGCCGTCTGCGTTGGCGACTGCGATCCGGTCTCCGAAGTTGCAGCCGGCATCCCACCACCACTCGTGAAACACGACAAGCCGGTTGTCCGGCGCAGCGTCTGGCTGCTCAGCGGCGACGTCGCTTCGGTCCCATTCGCGCACGACGCCCGTTGATGGGTTGACGCGCATCGTCTCGGTCCAGTTGACGCAGGACCCCTCGTTGAACACGCTGAGCCGTGTGAAGTAGATGAAACCGTTGGTCGCCCAAGCCGGGTCCAAATCCTCGTAGCCCCCTGCGTCATTGCCGGCAGGGGTCGCCACACCCGTCTCAAAGTTCCGTACGGATGGGTGGCGCGAATGGTGAAGATGCCTCCGCCGTTGCGATCGCTCGCGAACGCGATCCTGGCACCGTCGGGAGACCACGTTGGGTCCAACTCGGCAGCAATAGGCGTCGCGGTGAGACGCTTCCGGTCGGTGCCATCGGAGCGCATCGTCCAGATGTTCCCGGCATACGACGTGAAGGCGACGCGCCGGCCGTTGGGCGAGTACGCCGGGAGGTCGCCACGCCCCAGGCGAACCAAGCCGGTGCCGTCCGGCCGGATGCTGTACAGGTATCCGTTATTCCGGTGGAAGACAATCCTGCCGTTCGCACCGGGGTAGGCGGCGAGCGCCCCATCGGCGAGCACCGCTGCGACGGCGATTACGGTGGCGCTTGCGACAGTCAGAGACAGCGCCCGAAACCTCATTTTGACGCCCCTCCAGCCACCCGCCGCATCGCTGCACCTCGCTTGGATGGAAGCTCTACGGATGCGTGCTTGTGACGGCCGACGCTACTCCTTGGGGCGTGCGGTCGCAAGGGAGCGACCAGCCTCAGCCCGGCCCACCGGTGTTCACCACCGGTGCATCACCGGCCGCAGAGTCGAGCCGCGCCACCCGTGCGCGAAGAACGCGGACCAACACGGACGCCAGCGGATTGATCGACCGCCGCCAGGAGTCGCAGGCGGAAAACCGTTTGCCGCTCAACCACGCCGCTTGCAGGTCTATGAGCGGAGGGGGAGGGATTCGAACCCTCGGTACGCCTTAACGACGCACAACGGTTTTCGAGACCGCCGCATTCAACCACTCTGCCACCCCTCCAACGGGGCCTGATTCTACTAGATGAGCGGAAGGCGGTGGCCCTTGTTTACCAATCTGGCGACGCGGCCCCGTGCGCGTTCCCGCCCCAGTGGCGCAACCGGGGCCGGGCCAGTTCGGCGAGAACTGACCCGGCCCCTCTCGCAGTTGGCCTGGGCTACTCGCCGAAGCAGGCGTCGATGTAGTCGATACCCTTGCCGTCGCATGCGTGCTGCGGCTTCTGGCTGCCGGGGCCGCCCACCACCTCGTGAGAAGTGCTGTTGCCGATCGAGTGCGCGTACAGCGTCTCGGTCTGCTGTGGGCCGAACACGCCTGGGGCGATGGCGACGAACCCGCCGATACCCTGGCCAGGGCCGGTGTGCTCGAAGATGGGGCCGTTCTGATCGAAGCCGACCAGCGTGTAGTTGACGCCGGCAGACGGCTTCTTGGTCGGGTTGAAGCAGTCGTGCGCGAACGCCGGTGACACAGCCACCGTGGACATGGCAACGACGGCGATCGCTGCCGCCAGGACGCGGAATCTCATGGGCCTCTCCTTGTGTGGGCGATTCGGCACACGGCGTGCCGAATCAGGGAGCGCAATCAATCTACGAGCGTTCCCAGGTTCGGGCAAGACGGGGCCCCGTTCGTGACGGGCCAGCTCAACCTGGACAAGGGCTGGGCCAGGCTACGCGCTTCACCGTTCGCTGACGAAAACCTCCCCCGCCAGGGAGGTTCCGCCGGCCATGGCCGCCCGGCGCTGATGAGTCAGGCCACCACCACGCACGTCGCCCGCCAGCGCTCGGTGAAATGCCGGTCTGGTACCGTCACGGCCGTGGCCGAACTGGCACCCCAGACGCTCGATCTGACCGACGACCAGCGCGAGATTCAGGCGCTCGCGCGCGAGTTCGCGCGCACCGAGATCCGCCCCGTCTCGGCCGACGTCGACGAGCGCGATACCTACACGCCGCTCGACGTCGTCTACAAGGCGGCGGAGGTCGGGCTCACCTCCTACATGCTGCCCGAGCAGGTCGGCGGCGGCGGCATCGGCGATGTCCTGACGGGCTGCATCGTGCAGGAGGAGCTGAACTGGGGATGCGCCGGCATCGGCAACCTGATCACCTCCGGTGCCTTCTTCGGCCGCCCCGTGATCGAGGTCGGCACGCAGGATCAGCAGCAGCGCTGGCTGGCACCGCTGTGTGGGCCGCAGCCACCGCTCACCTCGCTGGCCTCGACCGAGCCCGGCGTCGGATCCGACACGGCCGCCATGGCCACCACCGCCGTTCGCACCGCCGAGGAGTACGTCCTGAACGGCCAGAAGACCTGGATCTCGAACGGCGGCATCGCCGAGTTCTACGTGATCTTCGCGACCGTCGCTCCCGGCACCGGCTCCAAGGGCGTCACCGCCTTCGTGGTCGAGAAGTCCGACCCCGGCATCACCTTCGGCGAGCCGATGCGGAAGATGGGCCAGCGCGCCATCATCAACACCGAGGTGTTCTTGCAGGACTGCACGATCCCGGCCGACCGCCTGCTGGGCGAGGAGGGCAAGGGCTTCTACAGCCTCATGCACACCTTCGACGAGTCCCGCATCCACCTGGCCGCGTCGGCGATCGGTATCGCGCGCGCCGCCTTCGAGTACTCCGTCGAGTACGCGAAGACCCGAAACGCGTTCGGCAAGCCGATCGGCCAGCACCAGGCCGTCGGCTTCCGGCTCGCCGACATGGCCACCCGCATCGACGCCGCCCGCCTGCTCTGCCACCGCGCCGCACGCCTGATGGACGCCGGCAAGCACGTCCCGGCCGAGGCTGCCATGGCCAAGCTGTTCGCGTCCGAGACCGCCACCTGGGTCACGTGGGCGGCGATCCAGACGCTGGGCGGCTGGGGCTACTCCCGCGAGTACCCGGTCGAGAAGTGGTCGCGCGACGCGCGGCTGGAGGAGCTCGAGGAGGGCACCTCCGACATCCAGCGGCTGATCGTCAGCCGCCGCCTGCTACGCGACTGAGCCCACCGGCGGCAGCGCGGCCTCGTCGATCGGCGCCGTGCCGGTGTCGGTCAGCACGCGCAGCGCCTCGGACGGCATGTAGACCCGCACCGGGTCACCCTGCTTGTAGGTCAGCTCCTGGCCGGTGTTCTGCACCAGCGCCTGCACCCTGTCGCCGTTGGCCAGGATGACGATGATCTGGTTCGAGTTGCCCAGGTAGACGACGCGCTCGACGATTCCCGGCACGCGGTTCTCGCCGCTCGACTCGTGGGGCTCGAGGTGCACCCGCTCGGGCCGGATCACGATCCGTGTGTCGCCGGTGGTGTGGGTCTCGCCGCGCGATGCGTGCAGCTCGAAGTCGCCCAGCGTCACCCGGCAGCGCCCGTCGCTGTCGCCGTGCGCGACCACCCGCATCAGGTTAGAGACGCCGAGGAAGTCGGCCACGAAGGTGGTCGACGGCTCTTCGTAGACCTCGGACGGCGGCCCCACCTGCTCGACCCGGCCGTCGCTCATCACGGCGATCCGGTCGCTCATGGTGAGCGCCTCCTCCTGGTCGTGCGTGACGTAGATGAACGTGATGCCGACCTGCTGCTGCAGCGCCTTCAGCTCGATCTGCAGCGCCTTACGCAGCTTCGCGTCCAGCGCGCCCAGCGGCTCGTCCAGCAGCAGCACCGCCGGCTTCAGCACCAGCGCCCGGGCCAGCGCCACGCGCTGCTGCTGGCCGCCCGACATCTGGGCCGGCTTGCGGCGCTCGAGGCCGGTCAGCTGCACCAGCTCCAGCGCCTCGGCCACCCGCTGCTTGAGCTCATTCTTGGGCGTCTTCGCACGGCGCAGCCCGAACGCGACGTTGTCCTGCACGGACAGGTGCGGGAACAGCGCGTAGCTCTGGAACACCGTGTTCACGTTGCGCTTGTGCGGCGGCGTGAACGCCATGTCCTCGCCGTCCAGCAGGATCTGCCCGCTGGTCGGCTGCTCGAAGCCGGCGATCATCCGCAGCGTCGTGGTCTTGCCGCAGCCGGACGGGCCCAGCATCGAGAAGAACTCCGCACCGGGCATCTCCAGGTCGATGCCGTCCACGGCCGTGACGTCGCCGAACTGCTTCACCAACGCTATGAGCTTTACCTCACCACCGGCCACGCCAGCTCCTCTCGAAATGGGTCGCCAAGGGTACCCGATTGTTGCGCGAGTCGACCGGCCATCTACATCCCGAACCCTGCGACGTCGTCGACCGCCGAGCCGCGACCGCCCTCGCCGCGCGTGAACAGCCGGAATACCGCCACGCCGGCCACGACTGTGATCAGCGTGATCAGCATGATCACCGTGGCCAGGCCGTCGGTCGACGGCAGCGGCGTGGCGCGGGTTGCGTCGTAGATCAGCATCGGCACCGTCGTCGAGTTGGCGCCGTTGGATAGCCACTGGCTGATCACGAAGTCGTCGATCGAGATCGCGAACACGATCGCCGCGCTGGCCACGATCGCCGGCAAGAGCAGCGGCATCAGCACCAGCCACAGCGCCGCCCCCGGCGTCGCGCCCAGGTCGGCCGCCGCCTCCTCGTACGACCTACCGATCGAGAACAACCGGCCGCGCACGATCACCACCACGTAGCTGATCGAGAACGTGACGTGCCCGAGCACCTGGGCCAGCGTGCCGGTGTTCACGAACGTGAACAGCTGCGTGAACAGCAGCAGCAGCGAGACGCCCATCACGATCTCTGGCGTGACCAGCGGGAACAGCATCAGGAAGTTGGAGGCGCCGGATCCGCGCCCGCGCCAGCGGGCCAGGCCCAGCGCCAGCATCACGCCGATCGGGGTCGCGATCAGCACGTCGATCGCCGCCAGCTTCATGCTCTGGTTGAGCGCGCCGCGGTAGGAGGCGTTGTGCCAGATCGAGTCGATCGGGTCGGAGAAGTACCACTTGGTGGTGAAGCCGTGCCACACCGTGAGCGAGCGGCTGTTGTTGAACGAGAACTGGATGGCGATCAGCACCGGCGCGATCGCCCACACCATGTAGCCCCAGGTGATCAGGACCAGGAACCGCGGCTTGCCCCAGGGGTTCGTGATCCAGCCGTAGACGCGCTGCCAGAGCGTGAACTCCTTGGTGGCGGCGGGGGTGGCGACGGCCTGGCTCACGCCACCAACTCCTTCGAGGATTTGTGGATCGTCCACATGTAGTAGCCCATCAGCACCACCAGGAAGGCCGACAGGATGATGGTGATGGCAGCGCCGATCGTGGGCTGTGGGCCGCCGTGGAAGTAGAGGTCGATCTGGTTGCCGATCATCGAGGTGGTGGGTGCGCCGGAGACGATGTTGGGCGTGTAGTAGTCGCCGAACATCGGCAGTACGATCAGCACCGCCCCGCCCAAAAGGCCGGTCTTCGACAGCGGCAGCGTCACGTGCCAGAAGGCCCGGAACGGGCTGGCCCCGAGGTCGCGCGCGGCCTCCAGGTGCGAGCGGTCGATGCGATCAAGGGACGCGTACAGCGGCAGGATGAAGTAGGGGATGTAGCCGTAGATCAGGGCGAAGATGACGGTGAAGCTCTCCCCGCCCAGGTAGTTGTTGGGCTGGCTGAGCAGGCCCATGTGGTACAGCAGGTCGCTGATGTGCGTGAAGGACAGGAACCGCGCCGCGTAGCCGCCGGGGGCGAGCAGGTTGATCCAGGCCAGCATCCGCATCAGGTAGCTGATCCAGAAGGGCAGCACCAGCAGGATCAGCAGCAGGCTCTTGGTGCGTGACGCGTGGCGGGCGATGTAGTACGCGACCGGATAGCCGATCAGGATGCAGCCGCCCAGCGAGAGCGCGACGTAGCGGATCGTTCGCAGGAACACGTCCCAGTAGACGCCGCCCGGCGTCAGCTCGTTCAGCACATGCGCGACCCAGCCGGTGTTCCAGTTGATCGGATTCCAGGCCGGGATCGGCGTTTGCAGGATCGGGTCGATGTTGCCGAAGGCCACGCCGATCACGGCGTAGAACGGCAGCAGGAACAGGATCAGCAGCCAGACGACGCCTGGGATGGCGAAGGCCGGCCAGAGCCAACGTGGATACATACCCCTACTTTAGGCGCCCGACAGGAACGTTGAGTAGCCGTCCTGCCAGAGCGACTGGCCCTTTGTCGTGAGCGTCATCTCCTGGAGCGAGTCCGGGCCGAGGTCGGATTCGGTCAGCACGCAGGTCGCGAGCGTCTCGGGGATGACCTTCTTCTTGACGAGATCCTCGGGAACGATCTCGTTGAGGGGCGGCTGGTAGCCGTTGAAGTTGACGAAGTTGGAGTAGGCGACGCCGTTGTCGAGCATGAAGTTCAGGAACAGGTGCGCCAGCACCGGCTTCTTGGTGGTGGTGCAGATCGACCACATGTCGTTCTGGATCGGCCCCTTGCCCTTGACGGGGTGCCAGAAGCGCAGCAGCGGGCCGGTGGCCTTGTTCGGCAGGTAGTAGAAGAAGGCCGACATCATGTCGCCCGACCAGGCCTGGTTCAGCCAGGCCTTGTCCTCGGGGATGGTCGAGTACTGGAGGTCGCCGACCTTGATGTTGCAGATGTTGTAGAGCTCCTGCAGGTCGGCCACGGCCTGGTTGATCTTGGCCGGGTCCTCCGTGTTGATGTCCAGCTCGCCCTTGCGTAGCAGCGCCATCGCGATCGTCTCGCGCACCTCGGACAGGAGGGCCGTCTTGCCCTTGTAGGCCTGGGCCTGCCAGAAGATGTCCCACGGGTTGGACATCGACGGGATGTCCTCCTTGACCTGGTCGGTGCGCCAGGCGATGCCGGTGGCATAGGCCGTGTAGGGGACGCCGTAGCGCGAGCCGACGTCGTAGAACGGGTCGACCAGCGAGGGCCAGACGTTCTTCTTGAGGTTGGGGATGTAGTCGAGGTTGAGCGGCTTGATCAGGTGGCCGGCCACGACACGGTCGAGGTTGTCGGGCGTCATCTCGGTCACATCCGGCTGCACGGCACCGGACGCCAGCTTGGCGACGCCGGTGTTGATGTCGTCGAACGGCGTCACCTTGACGGTCACGTTGTACTTCTTGCCGAACTCCTTCAGGAGCGCCCCGTAGATGTACTCCGGGTAGTTGAAGATCGTGAACTCCCCGCCGGTCTCGGGCTTCATCCCGGACGGGATCGGCTGCTCCCACAGCGGGAGCGTGACGCGCCGGTCGGGGCGGGCCAGCGGGAGGCCGCCGGGGCCGACCGCCTGGCCGGCCGAGTTGACGGTGCTGCCCGCCGTGGTGGTTGAGTTGCTGCACGCCGCCAGGAGACCGCTGGCGCCGGACAGGGCGAAGGCCGCCCCGCCTGTGCGTGCCAGGAATTCTCGTCGGGTGGCTGCGGAGCGCCGTTCCTTGGGATGCATGGGGTCTCTCCGATCCTGACTGACTGGCCAGTCAACTGGGCGTACTGTAACGATCTGGGTGACCGTGTCAAGAGCGGCGGTCACTACTAGGACGAATGATCAGCCGTGATTGTTTCCGCGCGATTGAATCAATCCGGGAGCCGCCGGTCAAGGTTCCAGGCGGCTCCTCTTGCATTCGTTCAACGTGATCGGTACGAATACGGCATGGCGCGGACGAAGAACCAGAGTGCGCGGCGGCGGCAGTTGACCGAGGCCGCGGGGCGCGCCATCATCGCCCGCGGCGCGGCCGCTGTGCGGCTGAAGGACATCGCGGAGGAGGCCGGGGTCACCCCCGGTGCGGTGCTCTACTACTACCCGGACGTCGACCAGCTGCTGGTCGAGGTGCACCGCACCGCGGGTGAGCGCTTCTGCGACAGCCGCAACGCCGCGCTCGATCAGATCGCCGACCCGCGGCGGCGAATGCTGGCGGCGATCAGCAGCGGGCTGCCGACCGGGCCGCACGACGAGGCGGTGCGCACGCTGTATGAGATGGACGCGCTGGTCGGCCGCAGCCGCCTCTACTCGGCGCTGGCCGTGTCGTTCTTCGAGCGGCAGGTGGCCCTCTACCAGGTGATCCTGGAGGCGGGCGTGGCGCAGGGGATGTTCACGCTGGCCGCGTCCACGCAGACGATCGGCCGCAACCTGGTGGCGCTCGAGGACGCGCACGGCCTTCACGTGTTGATGGGCGACGCTCCGATCGACCGGGCGGAGGCCGAGCGGCTGATCGTGTCCTACGCCTGCTCCGCCACCGCGTGCGACCTGACGGCCGTCGGCTGAAGGCGGTTGACGGCACCTGGCGCGCGACGGCTCTGGCAGACTCTGCGGCCATGCCGCGCGACCTGCGACCGCTGTTCGACCCTGCCTCGGTGGCCATCCTGGGGGCCTCCGATGACCCCGCGAAATGGGGCAACTGGCTGGCCCGAGGCGCGCTTCGCGGCAGCCACCGCCGGCCGGTCTACCTGGTCAACCGCAACGGCGGCGAGGTGCTCGGCACCAGGGCCTACACGTCGGTCACGGAGCTGCCGGAGGCGCCCGAGCTGGTCGTGATCGCCGTGCCGGCGGCCGGCTTCGAGCAGGCGGTCGACGACTCGCTGGCGATGGGCGCCCGCGCGCTGGTGGGCATCACGGCCGGCCTGGGCGAGGCCGGGGGCGACGCGGCCGCCCGCGAGCGGGCGCTGGTGCAGCGGATCCGCGACGCGGGCGCGATGCTGCTCGGCCCCAACTGCCTGGGCGTGTACGACGCCTCCAGCGACCTCGGCCTCTGCTCGAACGAGTTCCCGCCGGGATCGATCGGGCTGATCTCGCAGAGCGGCAACCTGGCGCTCGAGCTGGGCCTGATGTCACGCCGCTACTCGCTCGGCTTCTCGCGCTTCGCCTCGATCGGCAACCAGGCCGACCTCGACGTGGCCGAGCTGGTCGCCTCCTACGCGGAGCATCCCGCCACCGAGCTGATCGCCGTCTACGTGGAGGACTTCCACGACGGGCGCGCATTCGCCGCGGCGGCGGCCGCCGCGCGGAAGCCGGTGATCCTGATCACGGTCGGGCGCAGCGACGCCAGCGCCCGCGCCGCCCGGTCGCATACGGGGGCGCTGGTCAGCTCGCTGTCCACGGTGCGGGCGGCCTGCCGCGGCGCGGGCGTGCACCTGGTCTCGACGCCGGCCGAGATGATCGATTTGGCGCAGGCGCTGCTGCAACCGCGGCGGCTGGCCGGCCGCCGGATCGCGGTGCTGAGCGACGGCGGCGGCCACGGCGCGATCGCCTGCGACGTCGCGGCCGGCATGGGGCTGGAGCTGCCGGTGCTGTCGGAGGGGCTGCAGGCGAAGCTGGCGGCGATGCTGCCGCCGATGTCGTCGGTGCGAAATCCGATCGACCTGGCCGGCGCAGGAGAGGCCGACTTCTTCAGCTACTCGCGGATCGCGCGCGGGCTGCTCGAGGCCGACGAGCTGGACGGGGTGCTGATGACGGGGTACTTCGGCGGGTACAGCCGGTACTCGGAGGAGTTCGCCAACAACGAGACCGAGGTGGGCCGCGAGATCGCGCGGGCGGCTGCTGAGACCGGAAAGCCGCTGGTGGCCCAGTCGATGTACGCCGACGACCGGCCCAACGTCGCGCTGCGCGACGGCGGGGTCCCGGTCTACTGGACGATCGAGGCGGCCGCCGCCTCGTTCGCAGCGCTTGAGCAGCTGCCGGCCGCGAGCGGCCCGCCGGCGCTGCCCGAGCAGGTGATCGGGCCGCTGGATGCGGGCTACTTCGGCTCGCGCGCGCTGCTGGCCGAGGCGGGCGTGCCGTTTGTGGCGGCGCGCAGCGCGCACACGCGAGAGGACGTGCTGGCGGCGGCAGCCGAGGTCGGATACCCGGTGGTGCTGAAGGCATTGGGGCTGCTGCACAAGTCCGACGCCGGCGGCGTCAGGGTGGGGCTGGCCGATGCGGATGCGCTGGCGGCGGCGTGGTCGGACATGGACGGGAGCTTGTCGCCACCGGAGTACTCGGTGGAGGCCATGGCCCCGCTTGCGGACGGCATCGAGCTGATCGTGGGCGCCCGGCGCGACCTCCGCTTCGGGCCGGTGGCGCTGGTCGGGCTGGGCGGGATCTACGCCGAGCTGCTGGGCGACGTGAGCGTGGCGCTGGCACCGCTTGACCGAGGTGAGGCGGTGCGGCTGTTGGAGTCGCTGCAGGGCGCTGCGCTGCTGAGGGGCGCACGCGGGCGGACGGCGGTCGACGTCGGAGCGGCTGCCGATGCGGCGGTGGCACTGTCGCAGCTGGCGGCGGCGCGGCCCGACATCGCGGAGATCGAGGTGAACCCGCTGCTGGTCACGCCGGAGGGCGCGCTGGCGCTGGACGCGCGCATCATCCCGGCCGACGAAGGAGGCGACGATGCTGGTTGACGGCTGCTATGACGGACGGGTGGCGCTGGTCACGGGCGGCGGCAGCGGGATGGGCCGCGCCATGGCCCAGGAGTTCGCGCGGCTGGGGGCGTCGGTGGTGGTGGCCGGCCGCCGGCCGGAGCCGCTGGAGGAGACGGTGGCGCTGATCGAGGCGGCGGGCGGCAGTGCGGCGGCGCAGCCGACCGACGTGCGCGATCCCGACCAGGTCGAGGCGATGGTGGCCGCGGCCGTGGACCGGTTCGGGCGGGTCGACTGCCTGGTCAACAACGCCGCCGGCAACTTCGTCGTGAAGGGCGAGGATCTGTCCCCGAACGGCTGGCGGGCGGTGGTCTCGATCGTGCTGGACGGCGGCTTCCTGTGCACGCGCGCAGCCGGGCGCCGGATGATCGCGCAGGGAAGCGGTGGAGCGGTGCTGTCGGTGATCGCGAGCTATGCGTGGACGGGTGGTCCGGGGACGGTGCACTCGGCCTCGGCCAAGGCCGGCCTGCTGGCGATGACCAAGACGCTGGCGGTTGAGTGGGCGCCGCACCGGATCCGGCTGAACACGATCTGCCCGGGGCCGACCGATACCGAGGGGGCGGGGCAGGCGCTGTGGCCGGACGCGGCCGACAGAGCGCGGGTGGAGCGAAGCGTGCCGGCCGGGAGGCTGGCGACGGTCGAGGAGATCGCCTGGTGGTCGACGGCGCTGTGCTCGGACTTCGGCTCATACGTGACCGGGATGAACTTCACGATCGACGGCGGGCACTGGCTCGAACAGGACAGTTACATGCCGTCACTGAAACCGCGCGACTAGGTCACGGCTGGTATGACGGTGCCCGGCACCTCTCTATCAGCCGGGAACCCCCGAGCGGTCTAGCCAGGCCGAATCCGGTCGCGCGGGTGATAGAGAGGTGCCGGGCACCGTCGTATCACCTGCGCGGGCTGTGGCACGCGCCTGTGACGGGTGTGTCGATCTGGCTACCAGAGCCGCCGGGCGGGCGGCGGAAATCGGCGGAACCTTGGGAGTTGTAGGATCGGCCGGTGCTTCTGGGGAGGGCATCGGAGTGCGCTCGCATCCAGGCCGCACTCGATGCGGCTCTGGCTGGGGAGAGTGCGGCCGTCGTGGTCTCCGGCGAGCCGGGCATCGGCAAGAGCGCCTTGCTCGAGTACGCCGTGACCGCGGGCGAGGGCATGACCGTGCTCGCGACCCGCGGGTTCGAGTCCGAGAGCGAGCTCGCGTTCGCATCGCTGACCGAGCTGCTGCGGCCGCTCGAGCAGGACATCGGTGCCCTCCGCGACGTGCAGCGGGAGGCGCTGGCCGCTGCGCTCGCGATCGGTCCGCCGGTGGACGCCGAGCCGCTGACCGTCTGCGTCGCGGC
>DASUHV010000172.1:0-3262 GCA_036273355.1 Gaiellales bacterium | reverse complement strand
CGGCGGCCGTGTCCGCGATCACGTACGAGGCGCAACCGAGGTCGGGATGCAGCACCTGTCGAAACAGCACGGCCGAAGCCTACGTCACCGCGGGCCGGGGAGGGCCGCTCTCAGGGAGGCCCGGGACGGGTGGCGCCGACGTACGTGTTCTGGAACCAGGGGATGTTGAACGACTCGATCTCCACGGTGGCGCCCGTGTGCGGTGCGTGCAGCACGTAGCCGTGGCCGATGTAGATGCCGACGTGCCCGAGCTCGTGGAAGAACACGAGGTCGCCGATCCGCAGGTCGCTCTTGGCGACGAACGGGCCGAGGTGGTACTGGGAGGCGGCGAAGTGCGGCAGCGCCACGCCGTGGCGGGCCCACAGCCACATCACCAGGCCGGAGCAGTCGAAACCGGTCTGGGGCGACGCGCCGCCCCACACGTAGGGCACGCCGATCTGGCCGAGCCCGTCCAGCACCACCCGGTCGCGGAGCACCGCGCCCGGATCGCCCTGGTTCTGCTTCATGTCCTGGCGCACCCACGCGGCCGCTTCCAAAGCGACATGGGCCTGGCCGATCGAATCCGCGGCCTCGCCGATCCGCACCTGCGTGCCGAGCGAGTGCATCAGGCGCCGGCGGCGGCCGAGCATGGCCGTGATCTTGTCGCGCCGCTTGGCGATCAGCCGTTTCTCGGCGAGCACCTGGACGCGGGTCGCGATCAGCTGCAGGCGCTGGGCCTGGATCGCGTCCTTTGCGATCTGGATCTGGTCGACGGCCTCGGTCACCGCCGCGTCGAAGCGCGCCTGGATGTCGAGCGACCCCGTCACCTGGTCGAGCGACGACGCGCCCAGCACGATGTCGAGCGTGGTCGCGTCGAGGCCCTTGTAGCGGGCCACCATCAGGTTCGCGAGCACGCTCTGCTCGTAGGCGAGATGGATCTCGGCCGCGTGCAGGCGGCGGGTCGCCCGCCTGATCTGCACCTTCAGCTGGTGCAGACGCACCACGGCGCCGTCGTACTGCTCGGTCAGCAGCTCGACGCGACCGTCGAGCGCCTGTACCTCGTGGCGGACCTTCGCAAGCTGCGCCTTCTTCTGGTCCAGCTCGGGGTTGGCGGCGGCTGGGCCGGCGTGGGCAAGCGCCGCGCACACCGCGAGCAGGATGGCGACCCAGGCAACCCCGAACAACCGCGGCAGCGGGCGTAGGGCATCCCGGTGCATGCTTCAAACGTCGGCTCGCGCGGCCGCAAACTTGAGGGCGGCGGCTCAAGGTCGGGGGGCGGGATGCCGAAAGGATCGGGATGCAGATCACCATCGCCTGTCATCAGTGCAACCAGGACAAGCGGCCGCTGACACCCTGCCCGGCCTGCCAGGCACCGCCGCTGGCCGAGCTCGAGCTGCAGGCCTGGCGCTTTTCGCTGCACACCCTGCACATGGCCCGGATCGAGCGCACGCCGCGAGCGAGCGAGGTCGTCCCCAGCCGCCGCCCGCAGATGACGCCGCTGCGCGCCGTCGTCACGGTCGACCTGGACGAGGAGCCCGCGAAGCCGGCAGAGGTGGCGCCGATCGTGCCCATGGAGCCGGCCATCCCCGCGGACGAGGCGCTCTCGTTCGACTGGGGCGACGAGCCGCGCAAGCTGCGCCGCACCGCCTAGCGCAGATCGAGCAGCTCGGCCGGCAGCTCCAGCGGTGCGACCACCACGCCGCGGCCCGCCAGCTCGCCCAGCAGCGAGTCGTACGCTGCGGCCTCAACAGGGTCGCTCGGCGTCCACTCGTTCAGGTAGCGAACCGCGCTGACGCCGGACTGGTACAGCTCCTTGAGGCAGCCGAAGCAGGGACGCAGCGTCGAGTAGCAGGCCGCGCCCTGCACGGAGTAACCGAGCTTGGCCGCCTGCAGCACCGCGTTCTGCTCGGCGTGCACGCAGATGCAGATGTCGTAGCCCCGGCCCTCGGCGTAGCTCTCGGGGTGCGAGCAGCGGTGGCAGCCGCCCTCGTCGCAGTTCGGGAAGCCGGTGGGTGTCCCGTTGTACCCGGTGGCGATGATGCGCTGGTCGGCCACCAGCACCGCGCCCACGTGCCGCCGCAGGCAGTTGGCGCGCTCGCGCGTGGCCACCGCCAGCAGCATGAAGTACTGCTCGCGGGTGGGGCGAGTGGCCGACCGGCGCAGGTCGGCGGACGTGGTGGGATGGGCAACGGGGTCGGCCATGGACACGAGTCTAGCCAGCCGCGGTCATCACCCCTATCAAGCGCCTTCACCACATCTCAACCGCTTGTTCACCGGAGCACACCCTCGCAGCCGGGGCCGGTCACTACCGTGTCCGCTATGGAAACATCCAGGCTGGCCGCGATACCGCTGTTTGCTGACCTCGACGAGGCCGATCTGGCCACGATCGCCGCTGCGGCGGTCGAGGTGGAGGCCGCCGAGGGGGAGACGCTGGCGACACAGGGCGACCTCGGGCACGCGATGTTCGCGATCGAGAGCGGCACCGTCGAGGTGAGCGCGAACGGCCAGCGGCTGGCCACGCTGGGTGCAGGTGACGTCTTCGGCGAGGTGGCCGTGCTGGCGGCCGGGATCCGCATGGCCACGGTCGTCGCCACCTCGCCGGTACGCCTGATCGCGCTGCTCAAGCGCGACGTGTGGGCGATCGAACGCCGCTCCCCGGAGACGGCGGAGCGGCTGCGCGAGCTGATCAAGCAGCGCCTCGACTTCGGGCGCGACCCGGCTGCCTAGCGAGCTCCCGCGAGATCGGGCCTGCGTCGACGTGACGAGCGGCCCGCGCCGGATCCTGTTGCTCGTCGCGCTGCTTCCGCTCGAGTGCAACGCCTGATTCCGATTCCTCCGGCTTGACATATGCCGATATCGGAATATGATGCTCCCATGGCACGAGCAGCGACGACGTCGGACGTCTTCAACGCGATCGCCGAGCCGCAGCGCCGGGAGATCCTGGTACTGCTGCGGGCGGGTGAGCGGCCGGTGACCGAGTTGGCCCGGGAGCTGGGGATGGCCCAGCCGGGAGCGTCCAAACACTTGCGGGTGCTCCGGGAGGTCGGCCTGGTGCGGGACCGCAGGGCGGGGAAGCAGCGCCTGTACGGCCTTGACCCCCGCGGGCTGCGATCGGTCCACGAGTGGACCGGCGGGTTCGAGCGGTTCTGGAACGAGAGCTTCGACCGGCTGGACGCGTACGTGCAGGACCTCAAGCAGGCAATGCAGGAGGAGTGACCGTGGAAACAACAGGACAGGACGCCGCGGCGCAGTCAGCGACGGCCGAGCGCGAGATCGTGATCTC
>DASUHV010000171.1:0-5548 GCA_036273355.1 Gaiellales bacterium | reverse complement strand
CGGCCTTCGGCTGCCCCTACCAGGGCGATGTCGACCCGGCCGCCGTCGCCGACGTGGCGGCCGCGCTGGACGAGCTCGGCTGCGACCAGATCTCGGTCGGCGACACGATCGGGGTGGCCGAGCCGGACGACGTGGGACGCGCCCTTTCACCGCTGCTCGAGCGAGTGCCGGCCGAGCGGCTGGCGCTGCACCTCCACGACACGCGCGGCCGCGCCATCGACAACGCCGCGGCTGGCCTGCAGCTCGGCATCACCACGTTCGATGCCTCCGCGTCCGGCCTCGGGGGATGCCCGTTCGCACCGGGCGCGCCCGGCAACCTGGCCACCGAGACGCTGGTCTCATGGCTGCACGGCCTCGGCATCGAGACCGGCGTGGACGAGCCCGCGCTGCTCGAGGCGTCCGCCTACATCCGCTCCCAGCTCTCCTAGGAGACCTTGACGCTCTCCATGCGCACGTCCTCGACCGGGCGGTCGCGGGCGTCGGTCTCGATCGCCTGGATCGTGTCGACCACGTCCATGCCGCTCGTCACCTGGCCGAACGCCGTGTGCTTGCCGTCCAGCCACGGCGTCGCCGGCGCGGTCACGATGAAGAACTGGCTGCCGTTGGTGTTGGGGCCGGCGTTGGCCATGGCCAGCGTGCCGCGCACGATCGGGTGGTCGTTGATCTCGTCGTCGAACTTGTAGCCGGGGCCGCCGGTGCCCATGCCCTCCGGACAGCCGCCCTGGATCATGAAATCGGGGATCACGCGGTGGAAGACCAGCCCGTCGTAGAAGCCCTCCCCGGCCAGCTTGGTGAAGTTGGCCACGGTCTTGGGCGCATCGTCGGAGAACAGCTCCAGCTCGATCGTTCCGTGGTTGGTCTCGATGGTGGCATTGGTGTTGGCCATGTCGGGCTCCAGTGGTCGCGGGGAAGTCTCGCACGGTAGCCCATCTCCGCTCCCGGCCTTCAGTCCGTCCGACCGGCGCGTCAGTCTGCCCACATGCACTGGTACACCGACGTCATCAAGAAGTACGCGGTTTTCAGCGGGCGAGCGGCGCGTCCCGAGTTCTGGTGGTTCGCGCTGTGCAACGCAATCGTCTTCGCCGTGATCTACATCGTGGTCGGCATCATCGCAGGCCGCGGCACCGGGCAGGCCGTCGGCGACCTCTACTTGCTTGCCGTGTTCCTGCCCAGCCTCGGCGTCGCCATCCGCCGCCTGCACGACACGGACCGCACCGGCTGGTGGTACCTGCTCGTCTTGATCCCGATCATCGGTGGGATCGTGCTGCTCGTGTTCATGGTCCTGGCCAGCGATCCAGGGCCGAACAAGTACGGCCCGAACCCGCAGAACCCCGACGCGGGGGTGGGTGGAATGCAGTTCGATCCACAGACCGGCGAGCGCCTGTCACCTATGCCGCGGTTCGATCCGCAGACCGGTCAGCCGCTGCCGCCGCCGTCCGACCCGCCGGCCTGAGGGCACTCGGCGCTCGGCGCTCAGCGCGATGCGCAACGGCCCAGCGCCGGCTCGGCGCCGACCTGCTCGTAGACGGCGCGGGCCTCCCCCACGCGACCCATCAGCTCCAGACAGCGGGCCTGCTCGAAGACGCAGCCGAGCCGCCGGAAGCCGGCCTCGGCCCGGGCCAGCGCCAGCTCGTCGCCGGCGATGCCGCGGGCGCGATCGATCTGGGCAACGGCCCGCGGCAGCTGATCGGCGCCGCTGAGCGCGTCGAGCGTGGCCAGCGTCTCGTCGAGGTCGTCCCAGCGCTCGAGCGCAGCCTGCGCCTCGGCGGTGATCGCGAGCACCCAGATCCGCGAGAACGGCACCGACGCCACCCGCTCAAGCGCCAGCTGCGGCTCGCCGGCGCCGAGCAGCGCGTGCGCGACGATCAGATCGAACTGGGCCGGCACGCGCCCGATCCGCTGCTCGATCGTGTCGGCCCGCTCGTTCTGGCCGCGTAGCAGGTGCACCGCCGCGGCCACGCCGCCGACCAGGCCCGGCACGTTCAGGCGCCGGCCCGGGCCGTCCTGACGGAACACCTCCAGGAAGCTGTCGTGGGCGCGCAGCGCGTCGTCCCAGCGATCCCAGTAGAAGTACGCCTCGACGCGCGTGCGCGCCGGGTACGCCACCCACCGGCGGTCGCCGCCGGCCACCAGCTCGTCGGCGAGATCCGCCGCCGCCACGGCTCCGGCGTAGTCGCCAAGGGCGGTGCGGTGACGGGCCGTGGCCGCGCAGATGTCCATCTGCTCCTCGCGGAAGGCGATGCTCCGGATCAACGACATGCGCCGCTCGAACGCCTCGGACGCCTCGTCGTAGCGCCGCAGCGCGACCAGCAGCGTCGCCCGCGCGTCCAGCGCGGCCGAGATCACGAGCGGCCCCGACCGCTCCAGCCGCTCGGCGATCTCGAGCGCCTGGTTGGCCACCACCAGCGCCTGCTCCTGGGGTGGATCGGTGTGCTCGAACCGCCACACCACCAAGGCCTTGGCGACCAGCAGCCGGGCCTGCAGCACCGACGCGTCGGCCGACAGCGCGTTGCGCAGGCCGTCCTCGATCTCGGCCTCGATCGCCTCGCGGGTAGGTGCCGCCCGCAGGTGCAGGCCGCCCCAGCGGGTCGGCAGGTCGACCCACTTCCAGGACAGCCGCGCCATGTCGTGCTCACCCAGGCCGGCTCGGTGGCCGTGCTCCAGCGCCTGGCCGTAGGCGTCGAGCGCGTCGTCGAGCTGCTCGGCCATCCAGTAGGCGTCGCCGACGGCCTCGGCCGCCAGCGCCCGGTCGCGCTCGCCGTTGGCAAGCGACTGGGCCAGCCCGGCCTGGCGCAGAGCCAGGCCGTGGGCGTACACCTTGCGTGCCTCCGACGCCGCCCGCAGCAGCATGCGGACGGCATCCGGGCGGGCCTCAGCCGTCCCCACCGAGACGGCCGACGCGTAGTGGCCGGCCACGGTCTGCGGCTCGGCGTCGCGGCGGCCTTCCAGCCAGCGTGCCAGCTGCATGTGGATCCTGCCCCGCTCGCTGCGCGGCATCGTCTCGTAGGCGACGTCCCGGATCAGCACGTGCTTGAAGCCCCAGCCGGAGCCGAGCGCGATCAGCAGGTCGCGACGTGACAGGTTGGCGATCAGCCGCTTGTGCACGCCCTCCGGATTGACCACCGCCAGCTCCTCCTCGCCGAACGTGCGGCCGATCACCGCCGCCCGCTGCATGAAGCGCTTCTCCTCGACCGGCAGCAGGTCGAGGCGCGCTGCGATCACGCCCTGGACGGTCAGCGGCATCGCGTCGCCGCCCTCCGCGGCCATCGCCAGCAGCTCCTCGAGGAAGAACGGGTTTCCCCCGGCCAGCTCGACCGCCTGCCGCGCGTCCTCGTCGTCGGACGGCAGCGCTCCGGCCAGGCGCTGCATCTCGGACTGCTCGATCGCGTCCAGCGTGACAACGGTGGCGTTCCGGATCCCGGAGCCCCAGTCCGGTCGCGCCCGCAGCAGATCGTCCCTGGCCATGCAGAGGATCACCAGAGGCCCGCGGGCGTCGCCGGTGGCAAGCGACTCGACCAGGTCGAGCAGCGCCGGCTCGGCCCAGTGCACGTCCTCGAGCACCACCAGCACCGGCTGCAGGCCCGACAGCGCCGTCAGCACCAGACGCCAGGCATCGCGGCCGCGGCCCATGTCCTCGAAGTCGTCGTCGGGCGGCGGCGAAGGGTCGTCGTCACCGTACAGGCCCGCGGTGCGAAGCACGTCGTCGATCTCCCGGTCGCGGCCGTCGCCCAGCAGCGCCCGCAGGCGCCCCTCGGCCTGGCTCCGGGCGTAGTCACGCGGCGCGTCGCCGGCGATGTCCGCAGCCCGCAGCAGCACATCCGAGAGCGGCGCGTAGGGACCGCCCTCGCCGTAGGGCAGGCAGCGCCCAAGCCATACGACCGGAGGCTGCGGCTGCAGCTGCAGCTCGATCACGACCTCCTCAGCCAGACGGCTCTTGCCGATGCCGGGCTCGCCGATCACCGTGATCAGATGCGGCCGCCGGTGCTCGACGGCGCGCGACACCAGCGAGGTGATCAGCGAGAGCTCGCCGGTGCGTCCCACGAACGGCCCCCGGGAACGGCGCCGGCGGTAGGCGGTGGCGGGCGCGACGCCGGCCACCGCGTACGCGAGCACCGGCCCGCCGCGGCCCTTCACGACCAGCGACCGCGGCTGCACGGTGCGAACGATCGGCTCCAGCGCCCGGAAGGTGGGCTCGCCGATCAGCACCTCGCCCGGCTCGGCGGCCTGCTGCAGCCGTGCGGCCAGGTTAACTATCTCGCCGGTCACCAGGAAGTCGCGCCCGGGTGTGGTGCCGGCGACGACAACGCCCGTGTAGATGCCGACCCGCAGGTCGCAGTCGACGCCGTGCCGGCGCCCCACGCTGGTCAGCCGCGAGATCATGGTCAGCGCCGCGCGGACGGCGCGCTCCGGGTCGTCCTCGTGCGACTGGGGAACGCCGAACACGGCCATCACGGCATCGCCGATGAACTTCTCGACCGTCCCGCCGAACGCGGCGGCGGCCTGCGACAGCTCGCTGTACACATCGGCCAGCAGCGCGCGCAGGTGCTCCGCGTCGACCCGCATCGCCAGCTCGGTGGAACCGGCCAGATCGGCGAACAGCACCGTGGCCAGCTTGCGCTCCTCGCCGCCGGCCGACTCGGGGGTCAGCGGACGGCCGCAGTTGGGACAGAAGCGTGCGCCGTCGGGCACGGCGCTGCCGCACGACGGGCAGGTCAAACCGGGTGCCTGGTTCTTCGCCTGTCCACGATGAGGGGTCCCATGAGGGCCGTAGGATACCCTTGCGCGGTTCCCTCTCCCGACCACAGCGAGGACCCATGAAGATCTCCACCTCCGCGGCAGCGCCGGCGACGGCCAACGTCGACATGCTGGCCGTTGCCGTCGCCAAGCCGGTCGCCCTGGAGGGCGCCGTCGCGGAGCTCGATCGCGCGCTTGGCGGCACCATCGGACGGCTGGTGAAGGCCGGCGAGATCCGGGGAACGGCCGGCCAGGTGACCGTGCTGCACACCGAGGGACAGGGCGTGCGCGCGCGCCGGGTGGCGGTTGTCGGCCTCGGCAAGCGGCCGGCGGCCGACGCCGAGTCGGTGCGGAACGCCGCAGGCGCCGCCGTGCGCAGCCTGGGCAGCGTGCGCGGCCGCACGCTCGCGTTCGTGCTGGACGGGCTGCCGGTGGACGCCGCGGTTGCGGCCCGCTGCGTGGTCGACGGCGCCGTCATCGGCGGCTACCGGTTCGACCGCTTCAAGACGTCGAAGACGGCCGACCGGCCGAAGCCGCCGACCGGGCTCGTGCTGCTGTCGCAGGAGCGAGCGGCGGGCGGGGCCGGGCGCCGGGCCGCGGTGGCAGCGGAGGCCGTCAACCGGGCCCGCGACCTGCAGCACATGCCTCCCAACCTGCTGGGCCCGGAGCAGTTGGCCGAGCGGGCCCGCGCGATCGCGGCCGCCCACCCGACCATGCGGGTGGAAGTCTGGGACGAGAAGAAGATCGCCGCCCGCGGTATGGGAGCCTTCGCCGCCGTCGCCCAGGCGTCCAGCCGGCCGGCCCGGCTGATCGT
>DASUHV010000170.1:0-15229 GCA_036273355.1 Gaiellales bacterium | reverse complement strand
TCGGCCAGCACGTCGGTGATGCGGCCCGCCTCGTCGCCGGGGTCGATGACCACGGCATCGGTCGAGCCCTGGGCGGTCACCACGAAGCAGTTGGTTTGGTAGGCGCCGAGGGGGAGGCTGACGACCTCGAGCGTCACCCCTATTGCCGCTTCAACCAGCGGTTGTACATGAACGCGTCCATCAGGTAGCCGAACGGCACGAGGAACACGAAGAAGGATGCGGCCTGCACCGCTGAGGCGGCGAGGGTGTTCTTGGTACCTCCCAGCGGCACGACCTGGGTGACCAGGAACAGGCCGCCGGCGAACAGCGCACCTCGCTTGAGGGAGCGCATCCAGGTGGGCCGGGCCGGGACGCGGGCACCGCGCGGAAGGCTCCGCTCCGGCTTGCGCTTGGGCGAATCGTCGCTGCCGGGCTGTGGCTCGTACCCCTCGTAGAGCCGGCCCCGACCCTGCGCTCGCTGGTACTTGCGTCGCTGCTGCTTCTTGGTCGCCATGGTGGTGAAGTCTAGAGGGTCGCGGGCGGTGGCCGGTGCCGCTACATGACGTCGAGCTGCGCCGCCAGCGCGGCCGCGTCGTCCTCGCGGCCCTCGCGCTCCGCGCGGGCGATCTCATCCAGCAGCCGGCGCGCCTCGTCGCGCTTGGGCGAGTAGGCCAGCCGCTCCTGGAACACCCGCTGCGCGGTCGCGGATGTGGTCGCCGGCTTCGGATCGGCCCGGGCCTGCGTCACCGGGGCGGCGCGCGGCACCGGCGGCTGCTCGGGCTCCGGTTCGATCTCGGGCGCGGGGCCTGGCTCGGGTTCGTTCCGGTGCAGCGGCACCGGAGCAGGCGGTGTCGGCGGAGCGTCGGACAGCTCGACCAGGTCGGGGTCGACCTCGCCGTCGTCGTCGGCCGGGCGATCGGCTGCGGCCTCCTCGGTCGCGGTGAGCGGCGCCCGCTCGCCCAGGCGGGTGCCGGCCAGCACCCAGGTCACGATCAGCGCCGCGGCGGTCGAGACCTGCAGCAGCCAGGTGAAGATGCGCTCGTCGCGGGTGTACACCACCTCCAGCACGCCGCTGCCGATCGAGCCGCTGATCGCAACGATCGTGGACCCGATCACGACGGCGGCGGCCAGCAGCACGAATCCGACGGCCACGCCGCCGACCAGCCGCGCCAGCTCCGGCGCGCGGCCCTCGAGCGTGGCGCCCCAAGCCAGCGCCAGCCACAGCAGCACCAGGCCGAGCGTGAACCAGAGCGTGTGCTCGAGCCGGAAGCTCCAGAGGCCCAGCAGCAGCCGGTCGTTCCAGTCCATGGCCGACGACCCCGGCGTCTGCTTGGCCGCGGACACCAGCCCGTCGCCGGTCACGACCAGCCCGGCCGTCACCAGGCCCAGCGCGGCGGCGGCCAGCGCGTCGGCGAACGATGCGGTGCGGGCGCGCTCGATCACAGCCTGCGGCCGGCCTTGATCACGCCGGCCACGACCGGGCCGCCCAGGTGGTAGGCGGCGTGCCGCCAGTCGTCGGAGTCGAGCAGCACCACGTCGCCATCGTATCCCGCTGCGATGCGGCCGAGCCGGCCGCCGCGTCCCAGCACCCAGGCCGCGTTCACCGTGCACGCGACCAGCGCCTCGGCCGGGGACATGCCCAGCTGCATGCAGGCCAGGGACATCACGAGCGGCAGGGAGTTGCAGAAGGCGCTGCCCGGGTTGAAGTCGGTGGCGAGCGCCACGATCGCCCCGGCGTCGGCGAGCTCGCGGGCGGGCGGGCGCGGCAGGTCGAGCATGATCACGCACGCGGGCAGCATCACGGCGGCCACGTCGCTGGCCGCCAGCGCCGCGACGCCCTCGGGGCCGGTCGCCTCGAGGTGGTCGACCGAGCGCGCGCCCAGCTCGACGGCAAGCGCGACGCCGCCCGCCTGGCTGAACTGGTCGGCGTGCAGCCGCAGGGCCAGCCCGTGACTCGCTGCGGCGCGCAGGTAGCGCTCGGCCTGATCGCGGTCGAAGGCGCCGCGCTCAAGGAACACGTCGGCAGCCTCGGCGCGGGCGGCCGCCTGCGGCATCACCTGCTTGATCACGAATGTGAGGTAGTCGTCGGCGTCGTCCCACTCGGGGCCGACGGCATGGGCGCCGAGGAAGGTAGGCGCGACCTCGATCGGATGGTCGGCGGCGGCGGCGTCGAGCATGGCCAGCTCGGTGTCGCGGTCGAGGCCGTAGCCGGACTTGACCTCGGCGGTGGTCGTCCCCGCGGCGGCCATCCAGGCCAGATGGCGGTCGAGCAGCGGTCCCAGCGTGCCGTCGGCGGCGGCGGCACGGGTGTCGCGGACGCTGGCGGCGATGCCGCCGCCGGCGGCGTGGATCTGCTCGTAGCCGGCGCCCTGGGAGCGCAGGTCGAACTCGCCGGCACGGTCGCCGCCGAAGGCGGCGTGCGTGTGGCAATCGACCAGCCCCGGGATAGCGGCGCGGCCGCCGGCGTCGTGCACCGGCAGGTTGCCGTGGTCGCGCAGCACCTGGTCGCGCGGGCCGCAGGCGGCGATGCGGCCGTCGACGATCGCGATCGCGGCGCCGGTGACGACCTCCACCTCGCGCAGGGCGGAGCCGCGGGCGGGCGCCGAAGCGACGGGGCTCGCGTACTGCGCGAGGTTGTCGATCAGCAGCGACGTCACGGCCGTTGCCAGATCAGGCTCGCCCGTAGGCGGGGATCGCGCCGCCGGAGAGCGGCGCCGAGTCCTCGTCGCAGAGCCATTCGATCACGCGCGCCATCTGCTCGCCGGTCGTCCAGCGGGAGACGTCGGCATCCGGGTTCTCGCGGCGGTTCTGAGGGGTGTCGACGAGGCTGGCCATGACCGTGTTGACGCGGACGCCCTTGGAGCGCACCTCCGCGTCGACGGCGCCCATCAGCGCCAGCACTGCGCCCTTGGCGACGATGTAGGGGGCGGCGCCGGGGAACGGGCGGACGGCGGCGCGGGAGCCGACGTACACGATCGAGCCGGAGCCGGCGGCCAGCATCGGTGTGAGCGCGGCGCGGGTCATGGTGTAGGCGGTGTCGAGGTTCGCGGACAGCATCGCCCGCCAAACGTCGGGCGACGACTCGTGCAGCAGTCCATCGGTGCGAAAGCCGCCGGCCACACAGCCGAGGGCGTCGACCGAGCCGAAGCGCTCGAGCGCGGCGGCGACGACGCGCTCGGCCGCGGACGTGTCGGTCAGGTCTGCCTCGACCACCAGCACCTGGGAGGGGACGTCGACGCCACCGCTGTGGGTGGTGGCGCAGACGTCCCAGCCCTGCGCCAGGAAGCGGTCGAGCACGGCCCGGCCCCAGCCGCCCGTGACGCCGGTCAGCACGGCGGTGCGTCCGGCCACGCGGTCAGTCCTCCATGGGCAGGTGCAGGCCCTTGGCGTGGGCGGTCTCGATGGCCTCCTCGTAGCCCGCGTCGGCGTGGCGGGCAACTCCGATTCCGGGGTCGTTGGTGAGCACGCGCGACAGCCGCTCGTCCATCTCCTCGCTGCCGTCGGCGACGATCACGAGGCCGGCGTGGATCGAGTTGCCGATGCCGACGCCGCCGCCGTGGTGGACGGATACCCAGGAGGCACCGGAGGCGGTCGAGAGCAGCGCGTTCAGGATCGGCCAGTCGGCGATGGCGTCGGAGCCGTCCTTCATGGCCTCGGTCTCGCGGAACGGCGAGGCGACCGACCCGGTGTCCAGGTGGTCGCGGCCGATCACGATCGGCGCGGACACCTCGCCGCGGCGGACGAGGTTGTTGAAGATCAGGCCGGCCTTGGCGCGGTCGCCCTGGCCCAGCCAGCAGATGCGGGCGGGGAGCCCCTGGAAGGCGATCCGGTCGGGGGCGATTGCCAGCCAGCGCTGCAGCAGGGCGTCGTCGGGGAAGGCGTCGATGAGGGCGCGGTCGATGCGGTGGATGTCGGCGGGGTCGCCGGAGAGCGCGGCCCAGCGGAAGGGGCCGGCGCCGACGGCAAACAGCGGGCGGATGTAGGCGGGCACGAAGCCGGGGAAGGCGAAGGCCTGCTCGTAGCCCGCATCGCGGGCCTCGGTGCGAAGGTTGTTGCCGTAGTCAAAGACGTGGCTGCCGGCCTCCTGGAAGGCGACCATCGCCTTCACGTGCAGGACGGCCGTCTCGCGCGCGCGTCGCTGGTAGAGGTCGGGGTCGGACTCGCGCAGCGCGATCGCCTGCTCCAGCGGCATGCCCGCGGGGACGTAGCCGTTCAGCATGTCGTGCGCCGACGTCTGGTCGGTGACGAGGTCGAACTGGACCCCGCGGCGGGCCAGCTCGGGGAACACGTCGCCGGCGTTTCCGAGCAGGCCGATCGACAGGCCGACGCCCTCATCGGCAGCCTTGCGGACGCGGGCGACGGCGTCGTCGATGTCGGCGGCCACCTCGTCCAGGTAGCGGGTCTCGAGCCGGCGAGCGATGCGGTGCGGGTCGACCTCGACGTTCAGGCTGGCGGCACCGGCGAGCGACGCCGCCAGCGGCTGCGCGCCGCCCATGCCGCCCAGGCCGGCGGTGAGGATGGTGCGGCCGGCCAAATCGGGCGAGCCCCAGTGACGCTCACCGGCGGCGGCGAAGGTCTGGAAGGTGCCCTGCAGGATGCCCTGGGTGCCGATGTAGATCCACGAGCCGGCCGTCATCTGGCCGAACATGGTCAGGCCCAACGCCTCGAGCCGGCGGAACTCGTCCCAGGTGGCAAAGCGCGGCACCAGCAGCGAGTTGGCGATCAACACGCGAGGCGCGCCCGGGTGGGTCTTGAAGACGGCGACCGGCTTACCGCTCTGCACGAGCATGGTCTCGTCGTTTTCGAGCTCGAGCAGCGTGCGCACGATGGCGCGGAGGGCGTCGTGGCTGCGCGCGGCGCGGCCTGAGCCGCCGTAGACGATCAGGCGGGTGGGATCTTCCGCCACCTCGGGGTCGAGGTTGTTGCAGAGCATGCGCAGCGCGGCCTCCTGGTGCCAGCCCTTGCAGCGCCGCTCGGTGCCACGCGGCGCGTGCACGCTGGAGAGGTCGCCGACGAGCGCCTCGACTTCGCCGGTCAGTTCCTTCGTCGCCACAGGCGCAGGCTATACGACCGGCGAGCGCGCTCGCCACGGCCCGATCCGGCCGGAGCAGGGCTCAGAGCCCGACTCGGCCTCCGTCGGCATTCCGTGGCACCTCCGGCACAGGTGTCACGGCCGCCGTGACAGGCGAATCGCATGGTTGAGCCAGATCGCCTCGCGCAGGGCTCAGAGGCCGACTCGGCCCTCGACACAGGTTCATGCGAGCCGCGTGACCGTCGCACGAGATCGGCACAGCCGCGGAACGGCCGTTCTACCGGCCCGGCAGGGCCAGGAGGGTGTCAAACACCGACTCGGCCGCCGGTTGGCGTCCGCGACACAATCGGCACGGTGTCACGGCCGGCGTGACTACCGAATCGCATGGTTGCGCGAAAACGGCCGCCGCCGGTGTCAAACACCGCATACGGCCACGACACGGGTTCGTGCGGCCGGCGTGACCGGCCGTGACGGGATCATTGCAGCGGCGCGAGCGCGCCTTCGACGACCGACACCAGCGCGCCGTCGCGCACCTGCCGGGCCACCGTCTCGATGTCATCCGAGAGCGAGCGGTCGTCTCCGAGGTGCGGCGACGTCGCCCGCAGCGCGGCGTGCAGCGCCGCGATCCCCGGCCCCGGCCGCAGCGGCGCCAGGAAGTCGAGACCCTGCGCGCCGCACAGCAGCTCCACCGCCAGCACCCGCTCCACGTTCGCGCACACCTGCCACGCGTGCACCGCCGCCGTCGCGCCCATCGAGACGTGATCCTCCTGGCCGGCGCTGGTCGGGATCGAGTCGACCGACGCCGGGTGGCACAGCACCTTGTTCTCGGCCACCAGGCTGGCCGCCACGTAGTGCGGGATCATGAACCCCGAGTTGAGGCCGCCCTGCTCGGCCAGGAACGGCGGCAGCCCCTCGCTCATCGTCGGGTTCACCATCCGCTCGATCCGCCGTTCGCTGATCCCGGCCAGCTCGGCCAGGGCAATCTTGAGCGTGTCCAGCGCGATCGCCACCGGCTCGCCGTGGAAGTTCCCGTTCGACAGCACCTCATCGCGGTCCGCGAACACCAGCGGGTTGTCCGTGGCCGCGTTCAGCTCGATCGCCACCACCGACCGCGCGTAGGCGATCGCGTCGCGACACGCGCCGTGCACCTGCGGCGAGCACCTCAGCGAGTACGCGTCCTGCACACGCCCGCACCAGCGGTGCGACTCGTTGATCTCGGAGCTGTCCAGCAGCGCGTACAGGTTCGCGGCCGACGCCAGCTGCCCGGGGTGCGGTCGCAGCGCCTGGATCTCGGGCGCGAACGGCGTGCGCGACGCGCGTACCGCCTCCACCGACTGCGCGGCCGCGATGTCGGCGATCCGCACCAGCCGCGACGCCCGCGACAGCACCAGCGCCCCGATCGCCGCCATGAACTGGGTGCCGTTGATCAGCGCCAGCCCCTCCTTGGCCGACAGCTGCACCGGCACGAGGCCGGCCCGCCCAAGCGCCTCGCCGCCGTCCAGCGGCTCGCCGCCGTACTCGGCCCGGCCCTCGCCCACCAGCGGCAATGCCAGGTGCGCCAGCGGTGCCAGGTCCCCGCTCGCCCCCAGCGACCCCCGCGACGGCACCACCGGGTGCACACCCGCGTTCACCATCGCCAGCAGCAGCTCCACCGTCTCCCGCCGCACGCCCGACGCCCCCGTCGCGAGCGCGTTCGCGCGCAGCAGCATGGCGCCCCGCACGACCTCCGTCGGAAACGGCTCGCCCACCGCGCAGGCGTGGCTTCGCAGCAGGTTCAGCTGCAGCCGGCCCACGTCCTCTCGCGAGATGGCCACGTCGACGAACCTGCCGAAGCCCGTGTTCACCCCGTAGGTCGGCGTGCCCGACTCCACGGCCCGTTCGATCAGCGCCCGCGACGCCTCGATCTGGTCGGCCGCCGAGGCGCCGAGCACGACCTGCACGTCGCCCAGCGCCACGCGCTCGACGTCCTCCACCGCCAGTGAGCGGCCTGTGAGCTCGAGGGTGTCCACGGCTGCGCAGTCTAGGCCCGCGGCCCGGGCACCGCTCACCCCTCGCCGAACTCGCCCCCGGACGCCACCTCCAGCAACCGGTCGGCACCGAAACCGGAGAGCCGCAGCGCTGTTCCCGCGGCGGCCGCGGCCACCCGGGCCGGCATCAGCCCGACCAGCTCCGAGCCCTTCACGCCCACGCCGCGCTCGGCCGCCAGCCGCTCGATCTCGTCGACGACCGCCGCCAGCGGCGTCGCGTCGATGTCGATCAGGTTCGTGGACACCTGCGCACCGCCGCGCGCCGCCAGGCCCAGCGCCTGCACGCCCGCCAGCCCGCCGTCGCGCTCACGCAGCGCCGCGGCGATCTCGCGCGCCACGCCGACGTCCTGGCTGTCCAGGTCGACGTTGAACGCGACCAGCGGCGGCCGCACGCCCAGCAGCACCACGCCCGCCGTCGGATGCGGGCGGTCGGGCCCGGGCAGCGCCACCACCTCGCCCGCCGCCATCCGCTCCGCCAGCCGCTCCGGGCCGCCGCTGCGGAACGCCGCCGGCCGCAGGCCGCCGCCCAGCTCGCCGTAGCCGATCGCCGGCACGCCCAGCATCGCGATCCGGCGCGCCAGCGCCCGCGCCGCCAGCTCCGGCCGCGCGTCGTCCGGCCGGAAGCGCACGATCGGCACCACGTCCGCCGACCCCACCCGCGGGTGCACACCCTCGTGCCGCGTCAGGTCGATCCGGGACGCCGCCACCGCGATCGCGGATGCCAGCCCCTCCACCAGCGTGTCCGGGTCGGCCACCACCGTGAACACCGACCGGTTGTGGTCCGAATCGGCATGCACGTCCAGCACGCGCACTCCGGCAGCGCCGAACGCCTCGCCCAGCGCGTCCAGCACCGCCTGGTCGCGGCCGACCGAGAAGTTCGGCACCGATTCCAGCAGATCGCTCACGGCACACTCATATACCGGATCCGGACGAGGCCCATGGCGACGGTGCCGCCGCCTTGCCGCTCCTGCGCCCTCCGCCGTGGCGGCGCCGGCGCGCGACGCGCCGCGAAATGACCGTGCCCATCAGCACCACGACCACGAGGATCAGGTGCCGGGGGATGATACGCGGCGGCGAACTTCGTGCTGAACGTGGTGTCGCCCTTGATGATGTTGAAGAAGGTGTTGCCCGTGTTGCGAACCTGCACGGCGCGACCACGGTGGGATGGAACAGCCAGTCACCGATCGCGCCGAGGTGGTCCTCCTGAGGGGGTTGAGGTCGACGAAAAGCCAAGGGAGCTGCTTTCCGAAGAAGGCGCAGATCACATCGTCCGCAATGGGACGTGATTCATGACCCGTCCGGGGGGTTTGGCGGCGCGCTGCGCGCTCGTATACCTCGATATGGTGAGCGCATGCCACCCTTCGGGCGACGAGATACGCCTACCGTTTGTCGATGATGCGTACACGGATCGAAAATGGCAAACCCGCCGTGAGGCGGGGGCGCAAAGCAAGAGGTCTCTTGAGTGAGACGGCTCGGCTACCGAACCCGGAACCCGCACGAAACCAGCGGTCGCAGGCCCACAGGGGCGCGCGGAGGCTGGCGCGGTGTTCACTGGAGCGGTGGTGATTCTCACCATCGCGCTCGCCCTGCCGGGGCTAGGCACCTCGGAAGCGCGGCTCGATCCGAACTGATACGGGTTAGCGGACGGTGAGCGCTGCGGGGGGCAGTGCCGCTACGGTGGCAGTGAGGCTCACCGTCCGCGCCCGTAACCAAGCCGTGGTGACATGCGCCGGCCACGGACAACTCTCGGCGGCCTACGTCACCGCCGCATCCGCAAATCCACGCATCCGGCGAGCAGTCACGCAGCGCGCGGGGCAGTCGCCGGCGTGTCTGCGGCAGATGCAGTAGGTTAGATATCCGCAATCAGATCGGCGCATGCACCGATGCTGGGCGGCGTGGGTGGAACGAAATTTGAGCGAACAGGCTCTGCCCATGGGAATTTCGCAGGAGGCACCCGGTATGTTCGTTCACTCGTTCGTCCGGAGGACGGCGGTTGTTGTCACCGTCGCGGCCGCCACCGTGCTTGGCCCCCAGCCGGTTCACGCTCACACGTCCGGTGCATCCGTCCTGACGGCGGGCGTCGCCGTGACGCCGATCAAACACGTCGTCATCATCTTCAAGGAGAACCGCAGCTTCGACGGGTATTTCGGGAGGTTCCCGGGCGCGGACGGCGCGACCACCGCGCTCAAGAGCAACGGCGTGCGCGTCAACCTCACTCAGACACCAGACCCTGTCCCGAATGACGTCGGACATGCACCAAACTGGTTCAAGGTCGCATATGACGGCGGCAAGATGGACGGTTTCGATAAGGAGCTCGGCGCCTACTCAAGGACCGGGATACCGCTGGCACTGAGCCAGATGCGCGAGTTTCAGATTCCGAACTACTGGGCCTACGCGCGAACATACGCGCTCGGCGATCACATGTTCGCCGACTGGAAGGGAGCCAGCTTCACGAACAACCTCTACCAAATCGCCGCACAAGCCGGGCGCTACGACGCCTCGCTCGGATTCCGCAGCGTCTACACGATCCCGGTCAGCCCCTCGACTCCCAACCTGCTGCACTGGGGATGCGATGACCCCCCGGACACCTACGTGTACATGCTGGGAACCGACGGCTCGCTCACGAAGAGATTCCCGTGCTTCAACTTCCGCTCGCTGCCCAACGTGCTTGCCGCAAACGCCGTGTCGTGGTCGGAGTACACACGAAGCACCAACCTGCACAACGCCCTCGACGCACTCACGCCGGTCAGACGCGACCCTGCGTTGTGGTCGCGCGTCGTCCCGTACAGCAACTTCCAGACGCAGGCGAGAGCTGGAACGCTGCCCGCCGTCTCGTTTGTCCAATCAGAGGCGAACGAGCACCCACCCAGATCGGCATGTGCAGGAGAGAACGAGACGGTCAACCTCGTGAACTCGGTGATGAGCGGCGCTGACTGGAAGTCGACGGCGATCTTCGTGGTGTGGGACGAGTGGGGCGGGTTCTACGACCACGTGCCGCCTCCGCAGATCGACAACATCTCCTACGGCTTCCGGACCCCCCTGCTCGTGATCTCTCCTTGGACGAAGACCGGCACCAGCAGCGGCGGCGGCTCGATCAGCCACACCTTCTACAGCCACGTCTCGCTACTCAAGTTCATCGAGGACAACTGGTCATTGCCCAGCCTGACTCCCCGCGACCAGGCGGCAAACGACATGATGGACATGTTCAACTTCGCAGGGACGACGCGCCGGCCGACGCTCCGACTGCAGACGCACACCTGCCCCTCGTTGACCCTGGCCGAGAAGAGGCTGGCCCGCGCAGAGAACCCGGACTGAGTCTCGCTGCCGGCGCCAGCGCCGAAGCCGACTCCGCGACAAACCCGGCGCTGATCGCACCGCGACGCCCGCGAGGCTGCTGGTGGGCGGACCACTGATTATCCGAACGTGATCAGCTGCACGGGCCCGGCGGACTGTGAGAATCCGTTGAGCACGAGGAACGCCGGCGCTGACCCGTACGACATGGACTCGACGTCATCGCCACAACCAGAAGCAGCTTCCGGAATGGCGACCTGCGTGTACGAGGTGCCGTTGCCGGAGTTCACCAGCATGGAATCGGGCTGGTTGCTCCCGTTCGCGCAACGCTGGAGCGCATAGATGTCCGGCGCACCGTCGCCGTTCACGTCGCGCACGGCGACGCTGTAACCGGCGACAAGAGCCCTGACCAGCACCGGCGGCCTCCAACCCCCCGTCGCAGACCCCAGCTGCACGCGCACACCGGTCTGGTCGATCGTCACGAGGTCCAGGCGCTTGTCGCCATTCAGATCAACAAGCCGCGCGTCGTGCGCGGTGCCCGAGATGCCGAGCTGGGACGCCCTATCCGCGAACCCGTTGCCAGCCTGGTTCACAAAGAGATGTATCGGACCACCCCAATGCCCTGCGCCACAAACCAGCAGGTCTGTCCAGCCGTCGCCATTGATGTCTCGACGAGTAACGCACGAGCCTCCCAACTCGCGGGTGATTGCTGGATCCTTGCTGTCCACAAACCGCCGCCCGGCCACGTTGATGAACAGCCTGTCCGGCGATGGGATGCCGTCGGTGCGATCGCCGACATTGCCCACGAACAGATCGGGCCAGCCATCGTTGTTGGCATCAAAGAACGCGACCTCTCGACCCCGACCGTAGGGATCAGCGACGCCCCACGCGCCTGCGCGATTCGTGAACTGACCGCGCGGGCCCTGCATCCACAGCTCGTTTGACTTGACCACACTTCCTGATACGTCGCTGGCGCCCTGCGCGCAGTAGATGTCCATCAACCCGTCATGATTGACGTCTGCCATGGCGCAGCCGTGGCGGTCAGCGAGCGGAAGCGTGGCCGCTACGCCAAACACGCCACCACCACGATCGGTGAAGATCTGGCTCGTCCGTTGCCAGTGACGGTTCAGCAAGATATCGATCCGCCCGTCGCCGTTGACGTCTCCGAAATACGCCCCATACGATGAGGTCGTCTGCGCGAGCCCAGCGCCCGCCGCCTGATCGCGCACCGTGAGCGCGTTCGCGTCGGGGGCGTACCACGCACACGCCAGCGCCAGAGCAAGCACCACATAGACGCGCGGTCGATCTGCCCGCATCCTCGCTCGCATCCGACCCTCCTGTCGCCAACCCGGCGGTCCCGTCCGCCGGCGGACGGCCGTGCCTCCCGGTGCGCCACATCCAATACCTTCCAGACCAGGCCAGTCTACGCCCGGCAAGCCGACTCGGGGCGGCCTCCACGACGGTGGAGACCCACGCATCCGCGACACCGATCACCTCACCGCCGGTGGACGCGCACCTCGACCATGTGGAAGTCGGTGCCGGAACCGCCGAGCGCCTTTAGCGTGATGTCGCTGCGGTGCGATAGCCGGTTGTGGAATCCGGCGCGGCGCACCTTGATGGTGACCGTGCGCCACCGGCCCGTGCCGTGCTTGTGCACGGTGTGTTGGCATCGACCCGCCCGGCCCCACTTGACCACGAACGCGCCGCCGCCCTGGTCGAGGTAGGTCACGCGGATCCGCACGGCGTGGCCTCGCACGCCGTGCTTGAACGTGCCGTTCAGCCGGAAGAACATCGCTTTCTGGGCCGTGCCGGGGACGATCCGGCGGGCGAACCTGCCGTACCGCTGGGTGGCTGGACCGATCATCGCGCGGCCGTTGTTGCTGTCAAGCGCGATGCTCGTCCTCTGGGCGTCGATCTGCTTCATGAACCGCCCCAGGTTCCCCGCCATCCGGCCCGTGCCCTGGCGGAGGGCGATGAACGCGCCGGGCGACCGTCCCGGGTGCAGATGGCGTCCGGCGTACCGGTTGGCGAACCGGAAGGCCGCCCCGTACTGCGGATCGCCGCCGTGACGGATCACCTGGCCGTAGACCGCGATGTAGGAGACGCCCTTGTCCAATTCCAGCAGGATTCTCCAGTAGTTCCAGCTGGCCAGGTTCTGCTTGCCCGCGTAGGAGAACGGCTCCCAGTAGGCTCGGGTGCGCCCGGCCCTGTCCCAGTGCCGTGCAAACACGTCGACCGTGTCGCGCGTCGGGTTCGGGTCGATGTCGGAGGCGGTGTCCATGATCCAGGCGTCGCGTCGACCGAGCCACGAGAGCGGCGCGCCGTAGGTCGTGAAGACCTCTGTGCGAAGCGCCACGTGGATCGCCGGGGCGAGCAGGCTGCGATACATGCCCATGATGTTGCGGAAGTACGTTGCGCGCACCGAACGAGACCAGGCCTGCGCCACGCTGTGGCCGTCGGTCGCCCGGGTGCAGCTGGCTCCGGCCGGCACCGTAGTCAGCTCCGTGCCGATCGCATTTGGCGCCGAGCGCACCAGGGCGATGGTGCCGCGGTGCGAGTAGGACTTGAGCGCCTTGGCGAAGCTCGACAGCAGCTCATGCTGGAGCTTCAGATACAGTGGATCCCAGTACTGCGGGATCTGCTGCCCCTGCGTGGTTCCGCAGCGGGCGATCAGGTTCCACAACCATGCCGGCTTGCTCGTCGTGGAGTTGATCTGCACGGTGGCCGGCTTGTGCATCGCGTGATACGCGTTCAGCTGCGCCCGCAGGCCCGACCAGTCGAAGTGCCCCCGCGTGGGCTCGACCGTCTTCCACTCCAACGCGATCTGCCCACCCCTGACATAGCGCAGGTGAGCGACATCGCTGCGGTTGCCCCAGACCTCGTAGATGCCGGGGCGCGCTGCCTGAGCAGGGGCGACGGCCCAGAGCCCGGAGCAAACGACCACGGCCAGCGCGCAGATGAATCGGTGCAGTCGCATGGCCGTCTCAACCTAGTCAGCGGTCGTTAGCACGACGAACGGGTTCCGTAAGGAAACCGAGCGCGGTCACCTACATGTTGGGCCGGGCACACGTGGGCAGCTATCAGGCCGGCCCCGATCGCAGCCGCTACAGTCGCGGCATGCTCGACCGCCTGTTCTCGCCGCTGGCAATCGGCAGCGTCACGATCCCCAACCGGATCGTCTCGACCTCGCACCAGACCAGCCTCGTCCACCGCCATCTGCCCACCGACGAGCTGATCGCCTACCACCAGGCGCGCGCCCGCGGCGGTGCTGGGCTGATCGTCGTCGAGGCCACCGCGATCCACCACACCGGCCTGCTGACCCCGCACACGCTGGGTGGATATCTCCCGGAGATCGTGCCCGCGTACCGGCGCCTGGCGGAGGCCGTTCACGAGCACGACACGCGCCTCTTCGTGCAGCTCTTTCACGGTGGGCGCGAGGTCATCTCCTCTCCCCCGCGCCCGGCCGCCGTGGCGCCGTCCAGCATCCCCAGCGCCCGCTTCAAGACCGAGCCGCGCGAGCTGACCCGGCGCGAGATCGGCGAGATGATCGACGGCTACCGCCAGGCGGCCTCTTACGCGGCGGCAGGAGGCATCGACGGCGTCGAGGTCTGCGCGGGCTTCAACTACCTGCCCACCCAGTTCCTCTCCCCGCACGCCAACACCCGCACCGACTCCTACGGCGGCTCGTTCGAGAACCGGCTGCGGTTCCTGCGCGAGGTCTGCGAGGCCATGCGCGAGGGCATCGACGGCGGCGCCGTCGGCTGCCGGCTGACCGACGAGAGCGGTTCCTGGGATGGCAACAGCCACGAGGACCTGGCTCGAGCGGCCCGCATCCTGGCGGACGAGGGCCTGATCGACTACCTCTCGGTCGCGCTGGGCGGCTCCAACACGTACCGCGGATCGAGCTGGATCGTGCCGCCGGTGCCGGTCGAGCACAACGCCGTGGCCGGCTTCGCCCGCACCATGAAGGCAGCCGTGAGCGTCCCCGTGATCGCGACCGGCCGCATCGTCGACCCCGCCGACGCGGACGCGATGATCGGGCGCGGCGACTGCGACGCCTGCGGCATGACGCGGGCGCTGATCACCGATCCCTCGATGCCGGGCCGTGCGGCGGCCGGCCAGACGTTCACGACCTGCATCGGGTGCAACCAGGGATGCATCGGCCACTACCACGCCGGCATCCCGATCGCCTGCACGATCAACCCCTGGACCGGGTACGAGTCGACGCTGCCGCGCCCCACGCCCGATCCCAGCCCGGGAACGGTGGTCGTGGTGGGCGCCGGACCGGCTGGCGCATCGGCGGCCGCCTGCGCGACCGCGCGCGGGCACCGGGTGGTCGTGCTCGAACGCGGCGAGGCGGTGGGAGGTCAGATGCGGCTGGCGCTGAACGCGTCCGGCCACGCCGAGATCGCGCAGGGCATGGTGCGCACGGTCGAGGCCTGGCTGGCGGGAGCGGAGGTGCGGCTGGGTGTGGACGCCGGCCTGGACGAGGTGCTGGCCGAGTCGCCCGACCGCGTGATCCTGGCCACCGGCGCGGAGCGCTACGACGCCGGCATCGCCGGCACCGTCCACGCCTGGGACGTGCTGGCTGGCGCGGAGGCCGGCCGGCGCGTCACGATCTGCGACTGGGGCGGCGACTGGACGGGGCTGGTGCTGGCCGAGCAGCTGGCGCAGGCCGGCCACGACGTGCGCCTGGTGACCAGCGCCATCGCCTTCGGAGAGGCAGTGCACCAGTACCAGCGCAACATGTACCTGGGGCGGATGGACGAGGCCGGGATCGACCTCGTGCACCACCTGCGTCTGACCGGCTGGGACGGGGCGACCGCCACGTTCCGAAACGTGTTCTCCGAGCGCGAGCACGTACTGGACGGGATCGACACGCTGATCGTGAACGACGGAC
>DASUHV010000169.1:0-3692 GCA_036273355.1 Gaiellales bacterium | reverse complement strand
GTCCACGCCGGCGGCGGGAAGGTGCGCGCCCAGGCCGTGGTGGTGGCCTGCGACGGGCTGATCCCGCGCCTGCTGCCGCAGCTGGACGGCGTCGTCTACCCGGTGCGCGGCCAGGTGCTCGCCACCGAGCCGCTGCAGCAGGGGCCGCTCGCCTTCCCCACCCACTCCCAATCCGGCTTCATGTACTACCGCCCCACCGACGACGGCCGGGTCGTGGTCGGCGGCGGCCGGCTCGAGCAGCTCGAGCATGAGTACACCGACGCGGAGACCGTCACGGCCGGTGTGCAGGACCGGCTGGACGCGTTCCTGGCCGAGTGGCTGGGCCTCGGCGGCGCCCGCGTCACCCACCGCTGGGCCGGCATCATGGGCTTCTCGGCCGACCTGCTGCCGGTGGTGGGAGCGCTACCGGACAGCCCCGGCCTGTACGTGGCCGGCGGCTACAGCGGCGTCGGGAACGTCCTCGGCCACCTCTGCGGCGGCATCGCCGCCGACCTGATCGCGACCGGCACGAACCCGCAGGCGGCGGCGCTCGACGTCGGCCGGTTCGACCTCACGTCACCCGTCGAGCAGATGGAAAAGACTCGCAGTCGCGATCACGCGGCACGGCTGTCGCTCTCACAGCCGTAGGGACGATTGTTAAGACTGCGGCGGGGGTGGAAGAAATCCCCCGGGTTGCCCGTCTTGGGTGACACGATCGCCCGGAGCGGGCCCTTCCGTCGGGGGAAGGCCCGCTTCGGGGTTTCGTGTCTCTGGGGGGCGTCGCAGGGCCAGCGGGCCGGTCTCGTACCAGGGGTAGACGTCGGTCAGGAGCAGCGGCACGTAGGCGAGCGTATGGCACTGGAAGGCGTACGTCAGCCCCTGCATCTCGTGGATCGTGCGCGGCATCCTGCCCGTGAACAGGATCGCCCACCAGGCTCCGATCGCGAGCAGCCACGTGACCAGGCCGAAGAAGAAGGCCGTGACCACGGCCGGCAGGCTCAGCGGGAGCACCACCAGCGTCCGCAGTCGCGACATCCGCGCGGGGGGCGCCACACGCACGTCAACCGGCAGGCCGTCGCGCCGCTGCCACGGGAACGGCGGAAACCGGTCGTCGACCAGACCCAGGTAGGCGGCGACGCGGGTCACGTACACCACGGTCGCCGCCTGGAACCGGTGGATCGGTCCGGGCAGACGGCCCAGCGCCAGCACGCACAGCCAGCCGACGACCGACAGCGCGGTCGACACGACCGCCAGGAGCGGCCAGACCACCAGGTGCGGTAGCGCCAGCACCAGGCGGAAGATCGTGCCGGCCCGCGACGGGTACTCGACGTAGGCGGCCCGGTAGGTGACCGGGTAGGGGCGGGCGGGCTCTGAGTCCTCTTCGACCAGGAACTGCTCGGGCGGCAGCGCGCCCGGCACAGCCGCAACGTCGAACTCTCGCCCGCACCCCACGCAGAAGCGGGCGCCGCCCAGGCGCGGCCGGCCGCAGTTGGTGCAGAAGCGTGCGGGTGCGATCGGATCGGTCACGGCCATCGGGTCTGATGATACGACCGGCGGGTGGACCTCTTAGCTGGAAGCCTGGACGAGCGCCTCGGCGAAAGCCGCCTCACGCTCCGCGCGATACAGGTCGCCCTCGCCGCCGCGTGCCTGCTCCAGCTGCGCCTGAGCGCGCTCCAGCCGTGCCCGCGCCTCGCCGGCGTCGATCTGGTCGCGCGGCACCGCCTCGCCGACCAGCACCAGCGTCTCGTTCTTGCGCACCTCGACAAAGCCGCCGTCGGTCGCGAACTCGTGCCGCTGGCCCTCGATGTCGGTGACGTGCAGCTCGCCCGGCTTCAGGCTCGACACCAGCGGCGCGTGATTGGCCATGATGCCGAGCTGGCCGGCGCTGCCGGGCACGACCACGATCTCGGCCTCGCCCTCGAACACCGGCCCCTCCGGGGTGATCACGTCGACGCGCTGTGCGTCGTGCTCCGCCATCAGGCGGTGGCCTTCAGCTCTTCGGCGCGGGCCAGCACGTCGTCGATGCCGCCGACCAGGTAGAAGGCCTGCTCCGGCAGGTCGTCATGCTTGCCGTCCAGCACCTCCTGGAAGGAGCGGATCGTGTCCTCGAGCCGCACGAACTTGCCCTCGGTGCCGGTGAACTGCTGCGCCACGAAGAAGGGCTGCGACAGGAACCGCTCGATCTTGCGGGCGCGTTGCACGATCACCTTGTCCTCGTCGGACAGCTCGTCCATGCCCAGGATGGCGATGATGTCCTGCAGGTCCTTGTAGCGCTGCAGCACCTGCTGCACACGGGTGGCCACGCTGTAGTGCTCATCCGAGACGCTGCCCGGCTGCAGGATCCGCGAGGACGAGTCGAGCGGGTCGACCGCCGGGTAGATGCCCTTCTCCGAGATCGACCGCGACAGCACCGTGGTGGCGTCGAGGTGGGCGAACGACGCGGCCGGGGCCGGGTCGGTGAGGTCGTCGGCGGGGACGTAGATGGCCTGCACCGAGGTGACCGAGCCCTTGTTGGTGGAGGTGATGCGCTCCTGCAGCTCGCCCATCTCGGTGGCCAGGGTGGGCTGGTAGCCCACGGCGCTGGGCATCCGGCCGAGCAGCGCCGACACCTCGGAGCCGGCCTGTACGAACCGGAAGATGTTGTCGATGAACAGCAGCACGTCCTGGCCCTGGACGTCGCGGAAGTACTCGGCCATGGTCAGCCCGCTGAGGCCGACCCGCAGGCGCGCGCCGGGGGGCTCGTTCATCTGACCGTAGACGAGCGCCGTCTTCTTGATCACGCCCGACTCGGTCATCTCCAGCCACAGGTCGTTGCCCTCGCGGGTGCGCTCGCCCACGCCGGCGAACACCGACAGCCCGCCGTGCTCCTGCGCGATGTTGTTGATCAGCTCCTGGATCAGCACCGTCTTGCCCACGCCGGCGCCGCCGAACAGGCCGACCTTGCCGCCCTTTACGTACGGGGCCAGCAGATCGATCACCTTGATGCCGGTCTCGAAGATCTCGACCGTCGACGACAGGTCTTCGAACGCGGGCGGCTTGCGGTGGATCTCCCAGCGCTCGCCTTCCGGGAGCGGGTCGCCGTGGTCGACCGGCTCGCCGAGCACGTTGAAGATCCGGCCCAGCGTCACCTCGCCAACCGGCACCGAGATCTGCGCGCCGGTGTCGACCACGTCGAGGCCGCGTGCCAGGCCGTCGGTCGCGTCCATCGCGATCGCACGCACGCGGTCGTCGCCGAGGTGCTGCTGCACCTCCGCAACCAGCGTGGTGGCGGCGCCGTCGGCGGGGCCGGGGACGCTGATCTCGAGGGCGTTGTAGATCGCGGGCAGCTGTCCCTCGAACTGCGCGTCGATGACGACGCCCTTGATCTCGACGATCTTCCCGACGTTGTGGCCGTTGGCGGCTGACATGTAACTCCCTTGCTCGAGCGGATGAGCGGCATTTTTTGGCGCGTGAACAGGGATTCTAGCAACCTGCCGACCGACTCGGAGCGGGAGTTTGTGACACGCCTCCCGGCGTCACGAGACTTTACCTAGCCAAGGCGCTCGCCGGGCTGGCGATCCAGCGCCCGCACGTCTTGCAACATCTGGCGGATCAGCATCTGCTCGCGCGCAAGGGAATCGCGACTGTTGCCCTTGGCGACGACGATCTCGCGGTGGTGGGTCTGCGACGGCGTGCCGGTGACACGGGACGCCAGCCCGGCACCGAGCAACGCC
>DASUHV010000168.1:0-3695 GCA_036273355.1 Gaiellales bacterium | reverse complement strand
GAGCTGATCTCGGTGCCGACCGGGTTCGTGTTCCTGGCCGGGATGGGCACCCTGTGGCGGGCCCGCATCCGCTACACGGTGCCGATGCTGTTTAGCCTGGCCTTCTTCTTCAACTTCCTGATCGGCGGCCTGTCCGGGGTGTTCCTGTCCGACGTGCCCAGCGACGTGTCGCTGCACGGCAGCTACTTCGTGATGGCCCACTTCCACTACACGATCATGGGCGGCCTGGTGTTTGCATTCTTCGGCGGCTTCTACTACTGGATGCCGAAGATGAACGGCCTGGTGATCAACGAGAAGCTGGCCAAGCTGCACTTCTGGACGATGTTCGTGTTCTTCAACTCGACCTTCCTGCCGCTGTTCGCGCTGGGCCTGATGGGCATGCCGCGTCGCGTCTCGACCTACGCGCCGCACCTGCAGTTCCTGAACGACTGGGTGTCGGTGTCGGCGTTCGCCCTCGGCATCTCGATGCTCGTGTTCCTGGCCAACCTGGTCTACTCCTACGGCATCGTCCGGATCCCGGCCGACGCCAACCCGTGGCAGTCGCGCGGCCTCGAGTGGCAGGTGCCGACACCGGTGCCGCTCGAGAACTTCGACGAGGTGCCGACCATCCTGGCCGGCCCGTACGAGTACGGCGACGCCAACGCCCCGCCGGTCGCGCGGCTCGGCCCGATCCTGCCCGCGGTGGCCGGAGACTGACATGACGGTCGTCAGCGACATCCAGACCGAGCCCGCTCCCGACCGCGCGCTGTTCATCGGCGCACGGCTGTTCGTGGCCGCGGATGCCTTCTTCTTCCTGGGCTTCCTGTTCGCGTACCTGTACCTGCGGGCGCTGAACAGCAACGGCCTCTGGCACCCGCCGCACACCAACCCCTCCGGCGCGCTTGCGACCGTGTCGCTGGTGGCCGTGGTCGCGGCGGCGGTGATCGTGCGGGTGGCCGACGACCGGCGCGCGCAGGTGGCGGCCGCGGTCGCCACCGGGCTGGTGCTGGTGGCCGCGATCTGCGAGGGCGTGCAGCTGTTCGACCCGGGCTTCTCGCCCATCCACGCCGGCGGCTACGGGGCCGTGTTCGTCGGCTTCACGGCCGGGTTCACCGTGCACCTGCTGGGCGCTGCCTACTGGCTGGAGACGATCGCCGCCGACCGCACCACGGAGGTCGGTCTGCGGCTGCGCGAGCTGCGGGCGGCGCTCGTGTTCGTGACCTTCCTGGCTGCGGTGGCGGTGATCGCCACCATCCTCTTCTACCTGGTATGAGCGCGGTTCCGATCGATTCGGAGAGCGCGATCCCGCTGGCGGCCGTGGTGGTCGCTTCCGGTCTCTACTGGGCGGGCTGGCGGCGGCGGGTGCGGCCCGCCACCGGCCCCGACCTGCGCTCCCGGCGGCTGCGGGCGTGCGCGTTTGCCGGGGCGATGGTCGTGCTGCTGATCGCGCTGGTGGGGCTGGACAGCTACGCCGACCGCGGCTTCTGGCCGCACATGCTGCAGCACGTGCTGCTGCTCACCGCCGCGGCGCCGCTGCTGGTGCTTGCCGAGCCGTGGAGCATGCTGTGGCGGCCGCTGCCGCTCGGCTTCCGGCGCTCGAGCGCCGGCTGGGTGGCGCACAGCGGCCGCGCGCGGCCCCTGCGCTCGCTGGGCCGGACGCTGGCGCGGCCGATCCCGGTCCTGGTGATCTCGATCGCCGTCCTGTGGCTGTGGCACCTGCCCGCCGCCTACGACCTGGCGCTGCGCCACCAGAGCGTGCACGACCTCGAGCACCTGACGATGCTGGCCACGGCGATCCTGTTCTGGGAGCAGGTGATCGACACGGCGCCGATCCGGCCGACGCTTGATCCGATCCAGCTGACCCTGTACGTCTCGGTGGCCACGGTCGCCGGCTGGCTGCTCGCGGCGGTGCTGGCCTACTGGCCGGTGGCGCTGTACCAGCCGTACGTGGCGGCGGCGCACCGGCCGGGCGGGGTGTCCGCGCTGGCCGACCAGCAGATCGCGGCCGGCATCATGTGGGGGCCGGGCTCGCTGGCCTACTCGCTGGCCGTGTTCTGGCTGATCTACAACTGGGTCGGCGATGACAATCGCGGCCGCCGACGGCGACGTCACCGGATCGCGGCCGTGCGAGAGAGAGGAGCCTGAGTGAGCATCGCGGACATACCCAGCGACGTCTCGGCCGGCGCGGCACTGACACTGGTGGTGCCGCTGGCGCTGCTGGCAGTCGTGCTGCTGTGGGGCTGGACGCTACGGCGGCGCGTGTTTTGAGCCGGCGCCGGCGGCTGGCCGCGGTCGCCAGCGTCCTGCTGATCGTGAGCGGCGCCGTGCTGGCGCTTGCGGCCACGCGCTACGGCCCGAGCTCAGGAAGCAGCGCGGCGGTGACCGGCGTGGCCGTCAACGGCGACGCCGCCTGGAAGGCGGGGACTCGGCCCGCACCCGGCTTCGAGCTGACCGACCAGCGCGGCCGCTCCGTGTCGCTCGCGTCGCTGCGCGGTCAGCCGCTGCTGCTGACGTTCCTGGACTCCAAGTGCACGACGCTCTGCCCGATCGAGGGCCACCAGCTGGGTGTGGTGGAACGGCGCCTGGGCGGGCAGCCTGTGCGGCTGATCATCGTCAGCGTTGATCCCGCCGACACGCCGCATTCCGTGGCGGTGGCCGCCCGCAAGTGGGGCTGGCACCGGCACTGGCAGTGGCTGATGGGAACGCCGGCGCAGCTCGCGCCCGTGTGGCGCGCGTACGGCATCGGCGTTCAGCCGACCGCCACCGACATCACCCACAGCATGGCGGTCTACGTAATCGACGGGCAGGGCGACGAGCGGGCGGGATTCCTGCCGCCGCTTGCGATCTCGCGGCTGGTCTCGGACGTGCGGCTGCTTCGGGCCGGCTAGCGAGGCTCGCCCGGCGGCGGGTGCACCGGCTCGGCGTCGGGCCGCGGGTTGTTGCCGATCGTGAAGTGGTCGAGGTCGGTCTCGCTCATCCCGAACATGTGGCCGAGCTCGTGCAGCAACGTGTCGTGGATCTGGCGGTGCAGCGCGGCGCGGTCGCCCGACACGCGCATGATCGGCCGCCGGTAGAGCGTGATCTCGGACATCACGTCGCTGCCGCGGCGCTGCGACTGGTAGACGCCGAACACGCGCGGCTCGCCGGCCCGCTCCTCCTCGACGGTGATGGCCACGTTTTGCTGCGTGATCGCCTGGCCGATCCACGGTGGCAGCGCCGCCAGCTCGACCTCGACGATGGCCGCGAACTCCTCGTCGCTGACCGCCACGCTGATCGGGTGCGCGGCGAACGCCGCGTCGGCGCGCTGCGCCCGCTCCTGCAGCCACAGGTTCTGGGCGCGCACCTCCTCGAGGTCGGCCGACACGCTCCCCAGGAACACGCGGGCGATCACGTAGCCGCCGGCCAGCGAGCCGGCCAGCAGCAGCAGCGTGCCCGCCGACGAGGTGGGGCGGTAGACCAGCGTGTTCACCCACACCGGCGAGGCCAGCAGCGCGCCCAGCCAGATGCTCTGGAGGGGGTTGCCGCGCCGGTAGCGCGTGAACAGCCGTCGGATCACGCTGGGATGGTAGGTGCCCGGGCCGCTCCGACCGGCCCGGGCACCTGGTGCGCGGCGCTACTGGTGTGGCAGCACCGGCGTGCCCTGCGCCCGCACCGCCTGCAGGTCGCGCGGGTCGAGCCCGAGCAGGTGCAGGATGGTGGGCGCCATCGCCGAGGCT
>DASUHV010000167.1:0-3552 GCA_036273355.1 Gaiellales bacterium | reverse complement strand
TGCCGGGCCAGTCGGCGGCGGTCGCGTCGCGGATCCTGGGCGTCATGCCGTCGGCAACCCCGGCAGCCGCGCCCTACTCGGGCAACTGCCAGGCGCCGCCGCGCAGGATCGGCACGCGGCCCCCATCGGCGCGCAGCCCGTCGATCTCGAGCTCCGGCCGGCCGACCATGAAGTCGGTGTGCACAAGCGACTGGTTGACGCCATCCATCGAGGTCGCGTCGGCCGGGTCGGTGGCGCCGCGGCCGTAGGCGATGTGGCAGGTCGCGTTCTCGTCATACAGCGTGTCGAAGAAGGTGATCCCGCGCTGGCCCACCCGTGAGCTGCGGTCGACCAGGGCCAGCTCGCCGAAATAGGCGGCCCGTTCGTCGGTCTCCAACTGCGCGCGCACCACGTCGGCGCCGCGGTCGGCCTGCACATCCACGATCCGGCCGTCGCGCACGGTCAGCCGCAGGCCCTGCACCAGCGTGCCGCCCAGCGCCAGCGGCATACTGGCGGCGATCGAGCCCTCGGCCCGCCCGGAGTCCGGCGAGGTGTACACCTCCTCGGTGGGCATGTTGGCGACGTACTCGCGGCCGCCCCGGGTGCTGTGCAGGGCCGTCGTCCAGCGCACGCCGGGCAGCAGTCCGACGGTGAGGTCGGTGCCCGGACCGGAGTAGCACAGCGCGTCGAGGCCCAGCTCGTTCAGCGCGTCCGCCCGCCGCCGCAGCCTGGCCAGATGCGCCTGCCAGGCGGCCACCGGGTCGGGCTCGTCCAGCCGCATGCACAGCTCCACCTCGCTCCACAGCCGCTCCACATCAGGCTCGCCGAACACCCTCGTGGCCCACCCCGCGTTTGGCGCGGCCACGATCGTCCAGTTGAGCGAACGATCGGCCATCTGCTGCTGGATGATCTCATTCGCCCGCCGCATGCGCGCCCGCCCCACCAGCGCGCCGGGCAGGTCGGCCAGCAGGTCCGGCTCGGGGTCGCCGGTGATCGAGAGCAGGGCCTGATCCGCCATCGACTCGACCCGCTGCTCGATCCACGGCGGCGTGTGTTCCAGCATGTCCTGCGGCCCCAGCTCGATCATCGCCCGGCGCACGTGCTGATCGACGTACTGGACGTCGACCTCGCGGGCGCCGGCTGTGTAGGCGGCCCGCGCCACCGCCCGCACCAGCGGAGCGTGCTCGACCTGGGCCAGCACGAACAGGGTCTGCCCCTCGGCCACGTTGGCGCCCACGCGGACAGCCAGCTCGGCGTATCGCTCGAGCCGGGCGTCAGCGCTCAAGGTCGGTGGGGCAGCGCATCCGGAGCCTGCACGGTCGCGTCGTTTCTTAGCATACGGATCCGCCGCGCGGCCGCCGGTGTTGCCCACCGCACTGCGGCTTTCCCACAGCCAGGATCGGGCGGGGCACCGATGCGTCGAGGGCATGTGCTTGGCAAGGCTCCCTGCGAGTGAATCTCTCGAAGCGGCCGTGCGATCGCGGTCAGGCCAGCGTAGGAGGAGCGATATGGCAACCATCGAGAAGTCACACGTGTACGTCGCGCCGGGACAGCCGGGGAGTCCGGTTGAGGTGAAGCCCTCGTACGAGAACTTCATCGGCGGCAGGTGGGTGGCGCCGCAGAGCGGCGAGTACACCGACAACCGCAGCCCGGCCACCGGCCAGCCCTTCACACAGGTGCCGCGCTCGAGCGAGGCGGATGTGGAGCTGGCGCTGGATGCGGCCCACAAGGCGAAGGACGCCTGGGGCACGACATCGACGACCGAGCGCTCGCGGATCCTGAACCGGATCGCCGATGTGATCGAGCAGAACACCGAGATGCTCGCCGTCGCCGAGAGCTGGGAGAACGGCAAGCCGGTGCGCGAGACGGTGGCCGCGGACATCCCGCTGGCGGCCGACCACTTCCGCTACTTCGGCTCGGTCATCCGGGGCGAAGAGGGTGCGATCTCCGAGATCGACCACGGAACGGTGGCCTACCACTTCCGTGAGCCGCTGGGCGTGGTCGCCCAGATCATCCCGTTCAACTTCCCGCTGCTGATGGCGGCGTGGAAGATCGCCCCGGCCCTGGCAGCCGGCAACTGCACGGTCGTCAAGCCGGCCAGCCCGACTCCATGGTCGATCCTGAAGCTGTGCGAGCTGCTCCAGGACGTCGTTCCCGACGGCGTGCTGAACGTCATCAACGGTCCGGGCGCCTCGGTCGGCAAGGCACTTGCCACCAGCAAGCGGATCGCCAAGGTGGCCTTCACCGGCGAGACGGTGACCGGCCGCCTGATCATGCAGTACGCAGCCCAGAACATCATCCCGTCCACCACGGAGCTGGGGGGCAAGTCGCCCAACATCTTCTTCGCGGACGTGATGGACGCCGACGACGACTTCCTGGACAAGGCGGTCGAGGGCCTGGTGCTGTATGCGTTCAACAAGGGCGAGGTGTGCACCTGCCCATCGCGTGCACTGATCCACGAGTCGATCTACGACGAGTTCATGGGACGCTGCCTGGAGCGCATCGCCGCAATCCGGCAGGGGAACCCACTCGACCTGGCGACACAGATCGGCGCACAGGTGTCGGCCGCGCAGCTGGACAAGATCCAGAGCTACGTCGACATCGGCAACGAGGAGGGCGCCGAGCTGCTGATCGGCGGTCACCGCAACGTTCTCGACGGCGACCTGGCCGAGGGCTACTACTTCCAGCCGACCGCCTTCAAGGGTGACAACAGCATGCGGATCTTCCAGGAGGAGATCTTCGGCCCCGTGCTGGCCGTGACCACATTCACGGACGAGGCCGACGCGCTGCGGATCGCAAACGACACGATGTACGGCCTGGGAGCAGGCGTGTGGACGCGCGACACTGGCACCGCCTACCGGATGGGACGCGGAATCCAGGCCGGGCGCGTGTGGACGAACTGCTACCACCTGTATCCGGCGCACGCCGCTTTCGGCGGCTACAAGGTGTCGGGTGTCGGGCGCGAGAACCACAAGATGATGCTCGACCACTACAGCCAGACGAAGTGCCTGCTGGTCAGCTACGACCAGAAGCCGCTGGGTCTGTTCTGATCCCATGACCGATCACGTCACCGCCACCGACGCCGCACTTGCCGCCATCGCGCAGCTGGAGCGAGCGCACGGGGCGGTGGCGTTCTTTCAGTCAGGGGGATGCTGCGACGGGAGCTCGCCGATCTGCCTGCCGGAGGGCGAGCTCCCCGACAGCCCGCACGATCTGCTGCTGGGCCGGCTGGCCGGCGCCTGCTTCTTCATCGATGCCGATCAGTTCGAACGCTGGAACCGGCCCCGGTTCACGCTTGACCTCGCCCCCGGGGCGCCGGAGGGGTACTCCCTTCCCGGCCCGGGCGACACCCACTTCGTGACCCGATCAACGATGGACCGGCCTGGTCGGACATGACGCGGCGGGCTGCGGATCGCCCGCAGCCAGACCCGCGGGATCCCGGATGGCGCGCCGGCCGGCGGTGGGCATGATTGACGGATGGCCCACGCTGTGATCGAACGCGCGGCCGCGCCGTCCGCCGCCACCGGCGAGGCCGGCCGCGGGCTGACGACGGCCGAGGCGGTGCACCGGCTT